>NZ_JAEKEG010000030.1 GCF_016651255.1 Pseudomonas sp. TH10 | reverse complement strand
TCCATAATCTGACTGGCGAGTTGTATACAACTCTATAGACATTTGTCCTGAGTCTTGCATACAGTGTGCGCATAACAAAAAACCAGGGAACCCCCAATCATGAAAACGCCCCATGTTTCACACCAACGGCCTGAGGATGAAAACCTTGGGATCGGCGCGAATATGGCTTATGGCCTGCAACACGTTCTGACCATGTACGGTGGCATTGTTGCGGTGCCGTTGATTATCGGACAGGCGGCCGGGCTGTCGCCGGCGGACATCGGTTTGTTGATTGCTGCGTCACTGTTTGCAGGGGGCCTGGCAACGTTGCTGCAGACCCTTGGTTTACCGCTTTTTGGCTGCCAGTTGCCGCTGGTCCAGGGCGTCTCGTTTTCCGGCGTCGCGACCATGGTGGCGATTGTCAGCAGCGGCGGGGAGGGCGGATTCCAGTCGATCCTGGGGGCGGTGATTGCCGCGTCGTTGATCGGGTTACTGATAACCCCGGTGTTCTCAAAAATCACCAAGTTCTTCCCGCCTTTGGTCACCGGTATCGTGATTACCACCATCGGCCTGACGTTGATGCCGGTGGCCGCGCGCTGGGCCATGGGCGGCAACAGCCATGCGCCGGACTTCGGCAGCATGCAAAATATCGGGCTGGCGGCGGTGACGCTGCTGTTGGTGCTGGTATTGAGCAAGATCGGCAGTTCGACCATCTCGCGCTTGTCGATCCTGCTGGCCATGGTGATCGGCACGGTCATCGCGGTGGTCTGTGGCATGGCAGACTTCTCGTCCGTGACCCAGGGGCCTATGTTCGGCTTCCCGACGCCGTTCCACTTCGGCATGCCGACCTTCCACGTTGCCGCCATCCTGTCGATGTGCATCGTGATCATGGTGACGCTGGTGGAAACCTCGGCGGACATTCTGGCGGTCGGTGAAATCATCGGCACCAAGGTCGATTCCAAGCGCTTGGGCAACGGTCTGCGTGCGGACATGCTGTCGAGCCTGTTTGCGCCGATTCTCGGTTCGTTCACGCAAAGCGCTTTCGCCCAGAACGTCGGGCTGGTGGCGGTGACCGGGATCAAGAGCCGTTATGTGGTGGCCACTGGCGGTATCTTCCTGGTGATTCTCGGCTTGCTGCCCTTCATGGGGCGGGTCATCGCGGCAGTGCCGACTTCAGTGCTTGGCGGCGCCGGTATCGTGCTGTTCGGTACGGTGGCGGCGAGCGGGATTCGCACGCTGTCGAAGGTTGATTACCGCAACAACGTCAACCTGATCATCGTCGCGACGTCGATCGGTTTCGGCATGATTCCGATTGCTGCGCCGAACTTCTACGATCACTTCCCGAGCTGGTTCGCGACCATTTTCCACTCGGGCATCAGCTCGTCGGCGATCATGGCGATCCTGCTGAACCTGGCGTTCAACCACTTCACCACGGGTAACTCGGATCAACAGTCGGTGTTTGCCGCAGCGGGTACCGAGCGGGTGTTGCGTTACCAGGACCTTGCCGCACTGCGTGAAGGCGATTACTTCAGCGAAGGTAAACTGCGCGATTGCGATGGCAAGGAGATCCCGGTGGTGGAGGTTGACCATGGGCATGGAGAACCGCGACCGGTGCAGGCCAAGACGGGTGAGCATGTCTGAATAATGCAGGAGCTCGCTCCTGCAACAGACTGAAGCCCACAAAAAAGCCCCTGAATCTTTCGATTCAGGGGCTTTGCTATTTGGCTCCACAACCTGGACTCGAACCAGGGACCCAATGATTAACAGTCACTTGCTCTACCAACTGAGCTATCGCGGAATGGCGTGTATGTTACTGATTCAAAAAGAGAAGTCAAGCACCTGTGGTTAAATTCGACAATTCGTCGATACCCGCAGTGGTTTTTCCGGTTTTGGCGGTTACCAGAATCGCAGCAGAGGTCTACCATGGCCGCCCGGAAGTGGTCACACGCGCTACCGGCCATCCGCCGAAAAAGGTACGCGCCATGAAGTCTTCATCCTGCAACCACGAGGTGTTCGCATGAGCATCGCGCAAATCAGCCTGCCAAAAGGCGTCGGTCCCCACGCCGAAAAACTCCTCGACGCAATCACCCAGGCCAGCACCGCCGAAGAATTGAATCGTGCGGGCGGCAAGGCCGAAGGTTTCGTTCTCGGCCTGGAAAGCACCAAGGCCATCAAGAGCCAGGTCGCCGAATCGCTCTACGTCGCTTATGACGATGCGGCCAGCCAGCGGGCCGGCGAACTGGTTTAACCGCCGAAGGTAAAGGTGCCAAGCATCAGCTTGCCATACACCATCGTCACCGCCAGTTGCACCAGCCACAGGGCCAGGCCGCCAAGAAACACCCCGGCGGCCACTTGCAGCACCAGGTTGTTGCCGCGTTTGGCCGCAGGGCGAGGGACGAAATGGTCCAGTTCATCCAGGTCATCGCGCTCGGCGCGCAGGTCATCATTTTTCATCTACGTTCTCGCAGGAATTCAGGCTGTACACAAAGCTGTAGGAGCTGCCGAGTGCAACGAGGCTGCGATCTTTTGATCTTGATTGTAAAAGGGTCAAAAGATCGCAGCCTCGTTGCACTCGGCAGCTCCTACGGTTAGTTGAGATCTGATGCAGTCTAGAGGTTTCGAGCCGCATTCTTCAGACAAATAAAAACGGGAAGCGCTCAGGCTTCCCGTTTCTCATCACGCAATGAAATCAGATGACCTGAACGATCGCGTCCGTCACAGCCTTGATGTTGCTCTGGTTCAACGCAGCCACGCAGATGCGGCCGGTGTCCAGGGCGTAGATGCCGAACTCGTTGCGCAGGCGATGCACCTGTTCAGTGGTCAGGCCGGAGTAGGAGAACATGCCGCGCTGACGGCCGACGAAGCTGAAGTCACGCTGTGGCGCTTTTTGCGCCAGCAGGCTGACCATTTGCTCACGCATGCCGCGAATGCGCAGGCGCATTTCCGCCAGCTCCGCTTCCCACTGCGCGCACAGTTCCGGGCTGTTCAGCACAGCGGCGACGATGCTTGCACCGTGGGTCGGCGGGTTGGAGTAGTTGGTGCGGATCACGCGTTTGACCTGCGACAGTACGCGCGCACTTTCTTCTTTCGATTCGCTGATGATCGACAGGGCACCAACGCGCTCGCCGTACAGCGAGAACGATTTCGAGAACGAGCTCGATACGAAGAAAGTCAGGCCGGATTCAGCAAACAGACGCACAGCGGCGGCGTCTTCGTCGATGCCGTCACCGAAACCCTGGTAAGCCATGTCGAGGAACGGCACGTGACCTTTGGCCTTGACCGCTTCCAGCACGTTGTTCCAGTCCGCCGGGCTCAGGTCCACGCCGGTCGGGTTGTGGCAGCAGGCGTGCAGTACGACGATCGAGCCGGACGGCAGGGCGTTGAGGTCTTCGAGCAGGCCGCTGCGGTTAACGTCGTGGGTCGCGGCGTCGTAGTAGCGATAGTTCTGCACCGGGAAGCCGGCGGTTTCGAACAGCGCGCGGTGGTTTTCCCAGCTTGGGTCACTGATCGCCACGACGGCGTCGGGCAGCAGCTGCTTGAGGAAGTCGGCGCCGATTTTCAGTGCACCAGTGCCGCCGACGGCCTGGGTGGTCAGAACACGGCCAGCGGCGATTAGCGGCGAGTCGTTACCGAACAGCAGCTTTTGCACGGCCTGGTCGTAGGCAGCGATGCCGTCGATCGGCAGGTAGCCACGGGATGCGTGCTGAGCAGCGCGAACGGTTTCGGCTTCGATCACGGCGCGCAGAAGTGGAATTCGCCCCTCTTCGCTGCAGTAAACACCCACGCCCAGGTTGACCTTGTCGGTCCGGGTATCGGCGTTGAATGCTTCGTTGAGGCCCAGGATTGGATCGCGGGGTGCCATTTCGACAGCGGAGAACAGGCTCATTATTACGGCGGCTCTGAATGGATAGTGGAGGGACGTGTGGCGCTCCAGCCGAATGCACTAGAGCGGTGCACAAACGGGGAGCTAGTATAGAGGCCATCTGCGAGCAATGGCGACAGGCGATTCGGCTTTTACCCCAAGTTTTTCCGATTATTTCTCGACCGTTAGTCGATTGGCCGTGTCAGATTCTTTACCCGATGTAGGACGTTTGCCTTGAAAGGTCAGGCAATCGCCACCACATTGAGCACAATCCAGGTTTTTTCTTGCGCGACGTCGGTCGTTTGCGGCTTTTCTCGTTCCAGCCGGTTTAACCTGCAGGCGCGATTCCCTGCTTCGAGAACCCAGAGGTATGCATGTCCGAATTCCAGCTCGTCACCCGCTTCGAACCCGCCGGCGATCAACCGGAAGCCATTCGCCAATTGGTTGAGGGCATCGAAGCCGGTCTGGCGCACCAGACGTTGCTCGGTGTGACCGGCTCGGGCAAAACCTTCAGCATCGCCAATGTCATCTCGCAGATACAGCGCCCGACCCTGGTGCTCGCGCCGAACAAGACCCTCGCCGCGCAACTGTATGGCGAATTCAAGGCATTCTTCCCGAACAACGCCGTCGAGTATTTCGTTTCTTACTACGACTACTATCAGCCCGAAGCGTATGTGCCGTCGTCCGACACCTTCATCGAGAAGGATGCGTCGATCAACGATCACATCGAACAGATGCGTCTATCGGCGACCAAAGCGCTGCTGGAGCGCAAAGACGCGATCATCGTCACCACGGTGTCGTGCATTTACGGTCTCGGTAGTCCGGAAACCTATTTGAAGATGGTGCTGCACGTCGATCGCGGCGACAAACTCGATCAGCGTGCGCTGCTTCGCCGTCTGGCTGACTTGCAGTACACCCGCAATGACATGGATTTTGCCCGCGCGACGTTCCGCGTGCGCGGCGATGTGATCGACATCTACCCGGCGGAATCCGATCTGGAAGCGATCCGCATCGAGCTGTTCGATGACGAGGTCGAGAGCATCTCCGCATTCGATCCGCTGACCGGCGAAGTCATCCGCAAGATGCCGCGCTTCACCTTCTACCCGAAGAGTCACTACGTGACGCCGCGCGAGACCCTGCTCGACGCCATCGAGCACATCAAAGTCGAATTGCAGGAGCGCCTCGAATATCTGCGCAGTAACAACAAACTGGTCGAAGCCCAACGTCTGGAGCAGCGCACCCGTTTCGACCTGGAGATGATCCTCGAACTGGGTTACTGCAACGGCATCGAAAACTACTCGCGCTATCTGTCCGGGCGCCCGGCCGGTGCAGCGCCACCGACGCTTTACGATTACCTGCCGGCCGACGCCTTGCTGGTGATCGACGAATCCCACGTCAGCGTGCCGCAGGTCGGCGCGATGTATAAGGGCGACCGTTCGCGTAAAGAGACGCTGGTCGAATACGGCTTCCGTCTGCCGTCGGCACTGGACAACCGACCGATGCGTTTCGATGAGTGGGAAGGGGTGAGCCCGCAGACCATTTTCGTCTCGGCAACGCCGGGCAACTACGAGGCTGAGCACGCCGGGCGCGTGGTCGAGCAACTGGTGCGTCCGACCGGTCTGGTCGACCCGCAGATTGAAGTCCGCCCGGCGCTGACTCAGGTCGACGATTTGTTGTCGGAAATCTCCAAGCGCGTCGCCATTGAAGAGCGGGTATTGGTCACCACGCTGACCAAGCGCATGGCCGAAGACCTGACCGATTACCTCGCCGACCATGGTGTGCGCGTGCGTTATTTGCACTCGGACATCGATACCGTTGAGCGCGTCGAGATCATCCGCGACCTGCGCCTCGGCACCTTTGACGTGCTGGTCGGGATCAACCTTTTGCGCGAAGGCCTGGACATGCCGGAAGTGTCGCTGGTGGCGATTCTCGATGCGGACAAAGAGGGCTTCCTGCGTTCCGAGCGCTCGTTGATCCAGACCATTGGCCGGGCGGCGCGTAACCTCAATGGTCGGGCGATTCTCTACGCCGATCGCATGACCGGCTCAATGGAGCGGGCGATTGGCGAGACCGAGCGTCGTCGTGACAAGCAGATCGCCTTCAACCTCGAAAACGGCATCACCCCGAAAGGCGTGTTCAAGGACGTCGCCGACATCATGGAAGGCGCCACCGTGCCGGGCTCGCGCAGCAAGAAGCGCAAAGGCATGGCCAAGGCTGCCGAGGAAAACGCCAAGTACGAAGCCGAACTGCGTTCGCCGAGCGAGATCACCAAGCGTATTCGTGCGCTGGAAGAGAAGATGTATCAGCTGGCGCGGGATCTGGAATTTGAAGCGGCGGCGCAGATGCGTGATGAAATCGCCAAATTGCGCGAGCGGCTTTTGGCTGTCTGATCTCTGTTGCCTGATCTGGCCTCTTCGCGAGCAGGCTCGCTCCCACATAGGTATTGTGTCGTTCACAAATCCCCTGTGGGAGCGAGCCTGCTCGCGAATGGCGGCAACGCGTTCTTAATGAGACTCCCCAGCCTTCAGCCCTTGCGGTAATTTCCTGGTCAACAGAATCGCCAGCATACTGATCCCCAGCGCAATCCCGACAAAGTGAAACGCATCGTTGTAGGCCATGATCGCCGCCTGCTGATGGACGATCTCGCTCATCTTGCCCAGCGCCGCCGTGTCACTGCCAAACCGGTCTGTCATCGACGCCATGCGCTCAGCCACCTGCGGGTTGGTCGGTACAATCGCCTCGCGCAAATAATCGAAGTAGGTCTTGGTGCGCGCATCCAGTAGTGTCGCCAGTAGCGCAATGCCGATCGCACCGCCGAGGTTGCGCAGGATGTTGAACAGGCTCGACGCCGACCCCGCATCCTGCGGCAGGATATAAGCGGTGGCGATCAGCGAAATGGTCACCATGATCAACGGCTGCCCCAGCGCCCGAATGATCTGGATCTGATTGAACTGCGGCCCAGCAAAATCCGGGTTGAGCACGCCCGAAGAAAAACTCGCCAAGCCAAATAACCCGAAACCCAAAGTGCACAGCCATTTTGGCGAAATGAACGTCATCAGCTTCGGCACCAGCGGAATCAGAAACAGCTGCGGCACGCCCATCCACATGATCACTTCGCCGATCTGCAAGGCGTTGTAGTTCTGGATCTGCGCCAGATACAGCGGCAGCAGATAGATCGAACCGTACAACCCGACGCCCATGCCGAGGCTGGAAATGCTCGACAGGCCGAAGTTGCGATTACGCAGAATGCCGAGGTTGATCAGCGGATTTGGCTTGGAGATCTGCACGATGACAAAGGTGATCAGGCTCAGCAGGGCAATGCTGCCCAGTGTCACGATCAGGCTCGATTCCAGCCAATCCTTGCGATGCCCTTCTTCGAGAAATACCTGCAAGCAACCGAGGCCGATCCCCAATGTGAGGATGCCGGTGTAGTCGGTGCTCTTGAGCAATTCCCAGTGCGCTGCTTTCTTTTCCAGTCCATACATCAGCCCGGCGATCATGATCAGCCCTGGCGGAATGTTGATGTAGAAGATGTATTCCCAGCCCCAGTTTTCCGTGAGCCAACCGCCCAGCGTCGGGCCGATGGACGGCGCAAACGTCGCGGTCATGGCAAACATCGCCATGCCTTTGGCGCGGTGGTGTTCGGGGAGTTTGATCAGCGTCAGGGTGAACGCCAGCGGGATCAGCGCGCCGCCGGTGAAGCCTTGCATGGCGCGGAAGACGATCATGCTCTCGAGGCTCCAGGCCATCGAGCACAGTAGCGATGACACCAGAAAACCCAGCGACACCCATACCGCCAGTCGCCGCGCCGAGAGCAACTGCACCAGCCAGGCGGTCAGCGGGATCATGATGATTTCCGCGACCAGATAAGAAGTGGAAATCCACGAGCCTTCTTCCAGCGTCGCCGACAGTGCGCCCTGAATATCCTTGAGCGAAGAGTTGGTGATCTGGATGTCGAGCACCGCCATAAAGGCGCCGAGCATCACGCTCATCACCGCGATCCAGTCCCGCCGCGTCGGCTCGCCGACCGGGCGGATCAGTGGGTCACCGGCCATCGTCAGGGGCGTCTTTGATGTTCACTTTGGCGGTGACCGACATCCCCGGACGAATCTTGCCGTGCAGCGGGTTATCCGCGGCGAAGGTCAGTTTGACCGGGATCCGTTGTACGACTTTGGTGAAGTTGCCGGTGGCATTGTCCGGTGGCAGCAGGCTGAATTGCGCCCCGGAGGCAGCAAACAGGCTGTCGACCCGCGCTTCAATCGGCGTATCGCTGTAGGCGTCGAAGGTCAACTCAGCCTTCTGCCCTGGCTGCATGTGGCCGATCTGGGTTTCCTTGAAGTTGGCCTGGATCCAGATGTCCTGGTCCGGCACGATCGACAGCAGGTACGCGCCGGCCTGCACGTATTGGCCGTTGCGCGCGGCGCGCTGGCCGATCAGGCCGTTGATGGGCGCGTGGATCTCGCTGCGGGTCAGGTTCAGCTCGGCCTGGGCCAGATCGGTCCGGGCATTGGCGATCATCGCATCCAGGCGCTTGATTTCGGCGCTCAGGGAGTTGACCTGCTGGCGCTGGCTCTGAGCATCCGCCTGGGCCTTGGTCACTTGGGAGCGGGCAATATGGTTGTCGGCGGAGAGGGTGGTCACCCGTTCTTCTGATACGTAGCCGGGTTTGCGCAAGGTTTCAGCGCGGGACAAATCGATTTGCGAACGGCTGAGGCTGGCCTGGCTGGAGGCCACCTGCGCCTCGCTGGCCGCAATCAGGCTGGCCTGTTGCGTGAGTTTGCTCTGGGCTTGCAGGCGCTCGGCCTGGCGGGTTGCAAGGGCGGCGTTGGCGCGGTCGACGGCCAGGTGGAAATCATCACCTTCGAGTTTGACCAGCAGCTGGCCTTTTTCAACGTGCTGGTTGTCCTGTACCAGAACCTGATCGATGCGCGCACCCAGCTGGCTCGACACGCGAGTGATCTCGCCCTGCACATAGGCGTTGTCGGTGCTCTCGTAAAAGCGCCCTTTGAAAAACCAGTGAGCAAAAAATGCCCCGGCGATGAGCAGGACGAGCAACAGGAAAATAAACAGGCGACGCTTGAGTTGGGCAGGCATGGGCAGACTGTAGTCGAGAAATTGTAAGGAAAGGTATCAGCAGACAAATCTGGCATACAGCCGATAAACGGTAAATGCCGACCGTTGATATTCGGCCATTCACCGGGTGCAAAGCGCGTTACAGACGCAAACTTGGCTTAAATGCCCTGCCTGCTGGAGCGGGGCGGGTGTCGCCTGTTACCATTCGCCGCTTGATTGTTTTGCTTTTCATTCTTTTCGAGACATGCCATGACCACCGTCCGCACTCGCATCGCGCCATCGCCTACCGGGGACCCCCACGTAGGTACCGCTTACATCGCATTGTTCAACTACTGCTTTGCCAAGCAGCATGGTGGTGAGTTCATCCTGCGGATCGAAGACACCGACCAGTTGCGTTCGACCCGCGAGTCCGAGCAGCAGATTTTCGACGCCCTGCGCTGGTTGGGCATCGACTGGAGCGAAGGCCCGGATGTTGGCGGCCCGCACGGTCCATACCGTCAGAGCGAGCGCGGCGACATCTACCAGAAGTATTGCCAGCAACTGGTCGACATGGGCCATGCGTTCCCATGCTTCTGCACTGCTGAAGAATTGGACCAGATGCGCGCCGAGCAAATGGCTCGCGGCGAAACCCCGCGCTACGATGGCCGCGCGCTGCTGCTGTCGAAGGACGAAGTCGCAGCCCGCCTGGCCGCCGGCGAACCGCACGTAATCCGCATGAAAGTGCCGAGCGAAGGCGTCTGCGTGGTGCCGGACATGCTGCGTGGTGACGTCGAGATCCCGTGGGATCGCATGGACATGCAAGTACTGATGAAGACCGACGGTCTGCCGACGTACTTCCTCGCCAACGTGGTCGATGACCATCTGATGGGCATCACCCACGTCCTGCGTGGCGAAGAGTGGCTGCCATCGGCGCCGAAACTGATTCTGCTGTACGAGTACTTTGGCTGGGAGCAACCAGAGCTGTGCTACATGCCGCTGCTGCGTAACCCGGACAAAAGCAAGCTGTCCAAGCGCAAGAACCCTACTTCGGTGACGTTCTATGAGCGCATGGGCTTCATGCCGGAAGCCATGCTCAACTACCTCGGCCGCATGGGCTGGTCGATGCCGGACGAGCGCGAGAAGTTCTCGCTGCAGGAAATGGTCGACAACTTCGACCTCAAACGTGTTTCCCTCGGCGGGCCGATCTTCGACATCGAGAAGCTGTCGTGGCTCAACGGCCAGTGGCTGCGTGATCTGCCCGTGGAAGAGTTCGCCAGCCGTTTGCAGACCTGGGCGCTGAACCCGGAATACATGATGAAGATCGCGCCGCTGGTGCAGGGCCGCGTTGAAACCTTCAGCCAGGTTGCACCGCTGGGTGGGTTCTTCTTCGCCGGAGGCGTCAATCCGGATGCCAAGCTGTTCGAATCGAAGAAGCTTTCGGGTGATCAGGTTCGCCAGTTGATGCAGTTGATCCTGTGGAAGCTGGAAAGCCTGCGTCAGTGGGAGAAGGACAACATCACCGCAACGATTCAGGCAGTGGTTGAATCGCTGGAGCTGAAACTGCGTGACGCGATGCCGCTGATGTTTGCTGCGATCACCGGTCAGGCGAGTTCGGTGTCGGTGCTCGATGCGATGGAGATCCTCGGCCCGGACCTGACCCGTTTCCGTCTGCGTCAGGCGATTGACCTGCTGGGCGGCGTATCGAAGAAAGAAAACAAAGAGTGGGAAAAGCTTCTGGGCAATATCGCCTGATTACGGGCAGCGCCTAAAAGATCGCAGGCTGCGCCAGCTCCTACAGTTGAAATGCAATCCTGTAGGAGCTGCCGAAGACTCGGGCCGCGATCGGACGATTTTTTGATCTGGCTGTTGCCAGTACCCCCATTTTCGGGAGGAGGGCGGTAAGTGGTTGTTATGCCGACAAAAAATTTTGAAAAATTTCAAAAATAAGTTTGACAGGCTTTCGATACGCCCTTAAGATTCGCCCCGTCCTCAGCGATGACATCAACGATGAGGGGCTATAGCTCAGCTGGGAGAGCGCCTGCATGGCATGCAGGAGGTCAACGGTTCGATCCCGTTTAGCTCCACCAATTTTACACTTCGAGGTCTGGCCACACCGGCCTTGAAGCGATCAACACTCAGTGTTGGTCTGTTGTATAGAAGGGTTTGCGTCCCCTTCGTCTAGTGGCCTAGGACACCGCCCTTTCACGGCGGTAACAGGGGTTCGAGTCCCCTAGGGGACGCCAGTTTTACAGAAGTGATGTTGCAAAATGTCACTCCGCCGCGAGGCGATAAATCGGGGCTTTAGCTCAGCTGGGAGAGCGCCTGCATGGCATGCAGGAGGTCAGCGGTTCGATCCCGCTAAGCTCCACCAATTTTACAAGTTCAAGGTCTGGCCACACCGGCCTTGAATCGATCAGCTCTCAGCACTGATCAGTTGTATAGAAGGTTTGTGTCCCCTTCGTCTAGTGGCCTAGGACACCGCCCTTTCACGGCGGTAACAGGGGTTCGAGTCCCCTAGGGGACGCCACGATTACCCGCTCTGCGGGATTTTATAAGGGTCATTCAATTATTGAATGGCCCTTTTGTTTGTCTGGCGTTTGGCCAATTCTCCTTTTTCCTTACACTGTGCTTCAGACCAGCGGTCATATTCTTGACTTGCAGAATATTATTATGCGAATAATATTCTAGTCGTAATATTCGGAGGCAACGATGAACGATAAAAAAGCTCAAACCCGCGAACGCATCCTCAAGGCTGCCAGCGCCGCACTGATCCAGCGTGGCCCGGCCGACCCGAGCGTGGGCGAAGTGATGGGCGCAGCCGGCCTGACGGTTGGCGGTTTTTATGCGCACTTCGAAAGCAAGGACGCAATGATGCTGGAAGCGTTCAAACAGCTGCTGGGTCGCCGTCGCGACCTGATTGCCGACATGGACACCGAACTGACCGGCGAAGAGCGTCGCGCCTTGGTCGCCGCGTTCTACCTGTCGCGCAAACACCGTGATTCGTCTGACTCCGCGTGCCCAATCCCCGCGTCCGTCGGCGAGTTGGGCCGGCTGCCCGACGAATTTCGGGTGGCCTTGAACGAGCACCTGGAACTGATGATTGCGCAGTTGGCGTCCAGCCCTGAAGACACCGACAAAGCCCTGGCCGACGTGGCCTTGATGGTGGGTGGTCTGGCACTCGCGAGAGCGCTTGGCCCTGGAGATTTGTCCGATCGATTGCTGCGCGCTGCCAAGTCGGCCGTGCGTTGACCTGAAGGCAGCAGGCCTGAGGAGAGAGCGATGAACACGTTGAAGTGGGTTCGTGGCGTTAACGGCACCTTGGGCTGGATTGCACCGAAACGCGTGGCGAGCAAAATGCGTGTGGCGTTCATGACGCCGCGGTCGCTACCTCTGCGGGATTGGGAGTTGCCGTTGCTGGCCAATTCCGAACGGATCACATTGCGCTTCGGCCTTTCAGCGTTGCGCTGGGGTCAAGGCCCGACGGTGCTGCTGATGCACGGTTGGGAAGGGCGCCCAACCCAGTTCGCCAGCCTGATCAACGCACTGGTGGACGCCGGCTACACCGTGGTCGCGCTCGATGGTCCGGCCCACGGCCGTTCGCCGGGGCGTGAAGCCAATGTCGTATTGTTCGCTCGGGCGATGCTCGAAGCCGCTGCCGAGCTACCGCCGCTGCAAGCGGTCATCGGTCACTCCATGGGCGGCGCCAGCGCCATGCTCGCCGTGCAATTGGGCTTGCGCACGGAAACCCTCGTCAGCATTGCCGCCCCTGCGCGAATCCTCGGCGTATTGCGTGGGTTTGCCCGCTACGTGGGCATGCCGCCGAGAGCGCGTTCCGCGTTCATTCGTCAGGTCGAGCAGGATGTCGGCATGCGCGCCGCCACCCTCGATGTCGCCCACTATCAATTGGATATGCCCGGCCTGATCGTACATGCCGAGGACGACAACTTTGTCTCGGTCAAAGAGTCGCAACTGATCCACGAAGCCTGGTTCGACAGCCGTTTGCTGCGGCTGGAAGGTGGTGGTCATCAGCGTGTGCTGGCCGACCCGCGGGTGATTGATGGTGTGTTATCACTGCTGGCCGGCCGCAGCCTCCAGGCGCGCCAATCGGCGTGAGCTCCGTTACACTGCCCTGGTTGAAATAATTTGACCGGGAGTGGGGCATGGGCTGGGATCGGGCAACGCCGTTTACCATTGATCTGCAAGTAGGCGCCGAGGACATCGACGGGCTGGGCCACGCGAACAACGCGGTCTACGTCACCTGGCTCGAACGCTGCGCCTGGCGGCATTCGCAGCGTCTGGGACTGGATCTGGTCGAGTACCGGCGTCTGGATCGGGCGATGGCGGTGGTGCGCCACGAAATCGATTATCTGGCGGCCGCCTATGAGGGGGACGAGTTGCAATTGGCGACCTGGATCGTCGATTGGGATCAGCGTCTGAGGATGACCCGGCATTTCCAGCTCAAACGCCCGAGCGACAACACCACGCTGCTCCGTGCGCAAACCACCTTCGTCTGCATCGAGCTGTCCACGGGCAAGCCCAAGCGCATGCCCGCCGAATTCATCGACGGCTACGGCCCGGCGTTGCAAGTCGCGATCTAAGCGACCCCTTCGCGGGCAAGCCACGCTCCCACAGGTCTTGGGTCGTTCATCTTTTGTGTGAACGACGCAAGACCTGTGGGAGCGCGGCTTGCCCGCGAAAGCGTCGCCACAATCAACACCGTCCGGCCCGACGAAATACCTTCTCTCAGCCGAAACCAGTAAACTGCCGCACGTTTTTCTTTAAGTAGTGTTTCCCCATGCAAATTGCTCTGGCGCCCATGGAAGGGTTGGTCGACGACATCCTGCGCGACGTGTTGACCCGCGTTGGCGGCATCGATTGGTGCGTGACCGAATTCATCCGGGTCAACGATCAATTGCTCACGCCAGCATACTTCCACAAGTTCGGCCCGGAACTGCTCAACGGCGCTCGCACGGCGTCGGGCGTGCCATTGCGTGTGCAACTACTCGGTTCCGACCCGGTGTGCCTGGCGGAAAACGCAGCGCTGGCCTGCGAACTCGGTTCTGAGGTAATCGACCTCAACTTCGGCTGCCCGGCCAAGACCGTGAACAAGTCCCGTGGCGGCGCGGTACTGCTTAAAGAGCCCGAACTGCTCAACCAGATCGTCGAGCACGTGCGCCGCGCTGTGCCTGCGCACATTCCCGTCACCGCGAAGATGCGCCTCGGTTTCGACAGCCCGGACGGCTCGCTCGTCTGCGCCACGGCATTGGCCGAAGGTGGCGCCGAACACATCGTGGTTCACGCCCGAACCAAAATGGACGGTTACAAACCACCAGCGCATTGGGAGTGGATTCCGCGCGTGCAAGAAGTGGTCAAGGTGCCGGTGTTTGCCAACGGTGATATCTGGAGCGTCGAAGACTGGCGCCGTTGCCGGGAAATCAGCGGCGTCGAAGACATCATGCTCGGTCGTGGCCTGGTCTCGCGCCCGGATCTGGCCAAACAGATCGCTGCCGCACGCGCTGGCGAAGAAGTCGTCGAAATGACCTGGGCCGAGCTGATGCCGCTGATCCAGGACTTCTGGTTACAGGCCAAAGCGCAGATGACTGCGCGCCAATCCCCTGGCCGTTTGAAGCAATGGCTGGCAATGCTGACGCGCAATTATCCCGAAGCCACCGAGCTGTTCACCGTCTTGCGTCGTGAGACGGAACCGGATCATGTCTCGCGTTTGCTCGGTCTGCCGGTCGTTGAAGCGGCGTGAAAAAAATCTGCAAATAATCTCTTGAAATCAAATCGGCGGTCCCTATTTAAGGGTTACGCGATGCCGAATTCGGGTCGCGGATACACAAAACCTTGCTGATTGTTTTCAGGAGATTTGAACCATGAGTACTGCATTTTCCCTCGCACCACTGTTCCGTTCCTCGGTAGGCTTCGACCGTTTCAACGACCTGTTCGAAACCGCCCTGCGTAATGAGCCAGGCAGCACCTATCCGCCCTACAACGTGGAAAAACACGGTGACGACCAATACCGCATTGTGGTCGCCGCAGCCGGTTTCCAGGAAGAAGACCTGGACCTGCAAGTCGAGAAGGGTGTGCTGACCATCAGTGGTGGCAAGCGTGATGCCAACGAAGGCGTGACCTTCCTGCACCAGGGCATCGCCCAGCGTGCATTCAAGTTGTCCTTCCGCCTGGCGGATCACATCGAAATCAAGGCCGCTGACCTGCGTAACGGGTTACTGAGCATTGATTTGCTGCGGGTGATTCCGGAGGAGGCGAAAGCCAAACGCATCCCGATCAACGGGATGGAACAGCCGGCTTTGCAGCACTAAGGCCGAGCAGTGAAAAGGGCGCCATTGGCGCCCTTTTTTATGCGCGTTCAGCGGCTATTGCAGGAGTTTTTGGAAGGCTTCCACCGGCAACGGCCGGCTGTGCAGATACCCTTGGTAAAAATAACACCCCAGTCCCTGCAGAAATTCCAGCTGCTCCAGGGTTTCCACCCCTCGGCGATCACCTTCAACCCCAGGCTGCGCGCCATGGCGACGATGGCACGGATGATTTCCGCATCGTTCGGGTCGGTGGTGGCGTCGCGGATAAACGATTGATCGATTTTCAGGGTGTCGACCGGCAGGCGCTTGAGATAAGTCAGCGACGAATAACCGGTGCCGAAATCGTCCATGGCAAAGCTTACGCCGAGCTTTTTCAGGCGACGCATTTTGCTGATGGTGTCTTCCAGATTCTGGATGACGATGCCTTCGGTGATTTCCAGTTTCAGCAGCGAGCAGGGCAGCCCGTGGCTGACCATGCTGTGTTCGATGCGTTCGACAAAGTCGTTCTGGCGGAACTGTCGCGGGCTGATGTTCACGCAGAGGCTGAAATTGAGCGGGTCGATCAGGTGTTCGGCGATCAGTTGTTTGAAGGCATCGCAGGCTTCGTCGAGGATCCACGTGCCGACTTCGAGAATCAACCCGCTGTCCTCCAGCACTTTGATGAACTCGGTGGGTGATTGCGCGCCGAGTTCCGGGTGATTCCAGCGCACCAAGGCTTCGGCGCCGATGATGCGGTTGTCGCGGGCATCGATCTGCGGCTGGAAATGCACGTTGAACTCACCACGCGACAACGCCAGGCGCAAGTCGGTCTCCATGCGCAGCCGTTCGCTGGCCGCCTTCTGCATGGTGTTGTGGTACATCGTCGTGGTGTTGCGCCCGGAATCCTTGGCGCGGTAGAGGGCAATGTCGGCACGTTTGAGCAGGTCGGTCGGGGTCGAGCCGTGATCAGGGATCAGCGCCACGCCGATGCTCGGCGTTACTTGCAGGCGCTGGCCGTCGAGGAACATCGGCTCCGACAACAGTTCGCGAAGGGTGTCGGCCAGATTGCGCACTTGCAGACTGACTTCGTTGCGCGACCCTTCGAGGCCGCTGAGCAACACCACGAACTCATCACCACCCAGGCGCGCGACCGTATCCTCCATGCGCACGCTGGCTTCGAGTCGTGCGGTGATAATCTTCAGCACCGTATCGCCGACCGGATGGCCGAGAGAGTCGTTGATGTGCTTGAAGTGATCCAGATCGAGAAACAACAAAGCGCCGCGCAGATTGTGGCGTTTGAGCAAGGCGATCTGCTGACTCAAGCGATCCATCAGCAGGGCACGATTGGGCAGATTGGTCAGCGGATCGTGGTAAGCCAGATGACGGATCTGTGCTTCGGCGTTTTTCAGCAGGCTGACATCGCGAGCGGTGAGTAGCAGGCACGCGGTTTCATTCAGGGTGATCGGTTCGATCGAGACCTCTACGGTCAGCAATTCCCCGCGCTTGTTGCGCCCGAGCATTTCCTGATGGTGCACGCGGCCCTTTATCTGCAGCTCGGCCAACAACGCCGAACGCTGTTTTTCCTCGGCCCAGATGCCCACCTGATACACGGTTTTGCCAACCACTTCGTCGGCGCGATAGCCGGTGAGGCGACAGAAACCGTCGTTGACCTCCAGATAGCGCCCGGTGTCGCGCTCGGTGATGGTGATCGCGTCGGGACTGGAGTGAAACGCCTTGGCGAATTTCTCTTCGCTGGCCTTGAGTGCCGCTTCCGAGCGTTGCTGCTGGGTGATGTCGCGCAGGGTGGTGACCACGCAGGGATGATCGCCGACGCTGATCTGCCGGCTGGAAATCACGCAGGTCAGCGATTGACCGTCCTTGTGCTGAACGATGATTGCGACATTGCTCAGGCCTTGTTCGCGGATTACCCGTTCGATGCGTTGCAGACTTTTTGCCGAGGCATCCCACAGGCCGATTTCCTCGGCGGTGTGGCCAATCACGTCAGCGGCGCTCCAGCCGAAGGTCTGGCTGAAACTCGAGTTGATCTCGATAAATTCGCCGCTGTCCTGGCGCGTCACGCAGATCGGGTCGGGGCTGACCTGGAACAGCGTGGCGAACTTCTCTTCCGACGCGACCAGGCGCTGTTCGCGCTCAACCTGGTCGGTAATGTCCAGCAACGTACCGGCCATGCGCAGTGGCGCGCCGTTGTCGTCACGATAGAGGCGGGCGCGGCTTTCCAGATAGCGTGAGCTACCGTCCGGCAGTTGTACGCGATAAGTCAGTTGGTAATTGCCCGCCGGGCCTTCGCGCAGGCTGCGATAGGCGTCGCGCATGCTGTCGCGTTCCTCGCCGGGCACCCCTTCAAAAAACGCATCGAATGATTCATGGAAGGGTTTCGCGTCCAGGCCGTGCAATTGCGCGGCTCGCGCCGAGCCGTAGAGCATGCCGCTGGGAATGTGCCAGTCCCAAGTGCCCAGTTGCGCCGAATCCAGCGCCAGGTCGAGACGTTCCTGGCTGTCCTTTAATGCATGTTCGGCGACTTTGCGTTCGGTGGTGTCGAGGAAGGTGCTCAACAAGTACGGCTGGCCTTCGAGTTCAACCTTTTGGGCGCTGAGAATACCGTCGTGAATCTGGCCGTTGCTCGCGCGAAACTGCACTTCCATGCTGATCAGTTCGCCCTTGGCCTTGGTTTTCCTGACCAGTTCGGCACGTTGCTCGGGGTGCACCCAAAGGCCCAGCTCCAGCGTGGTGCGGCCAATGGCGCTTTGCACCGGCCAACCGAACAGGCTTTCGAAATATTGATTGGCCTCGCTGATCAGGCCGTCTTCCTGGCGGGTCAGCAGAACCATGTTCGGACACAGATGAAACAGTGTGGCGAAACGTTTCTCCGAACTGCTCAGGGCTTGTTCACGTTGGCGCTGGTGGGTGATTTCGCGAATCACCCCGATCATTCGGGGGCGGCCGTTTTTATCCGGCAACAAGCTGCCACTGATCTCCAGCCAGTGCAGGCTGCCGTCGGGCCACCGGATGCGGTGGTGCATTGCCTGTTCCAGCGGCGCACCGGCAATCACCGCGTGGAAAGCCCGAACGGTCTTGGCGCGGTCTTCCGGGGGCAGCAGATCAAGGTATTCGAGGTCTGCCGGCAACGGCTGCCGTGGATCGAAGCCGAACAAGGCCTGGGTGCCGCGCGACCAACTGATCTGCCCACGCTCGATGTCCCAGTACCAGGCGCCGAGCCGGGCACCGTTGAGGGCCGCCAGCAACTGTGGCGCGCTTTCCCAACTTTGCTCGGACCGTTTGGGGTCCAGCGCCTGGATACGCGGCATCGGCGGAATACGGTCAACAGATTTCGGCATTGGCAAGCCTTGGACTGAATTGGGCGTTAGGCGCTGGGTCTCGCGGCACTATAGGAGTAGCACAAGTTAGCCATGTGTCCCTGGCTGATCGATTTGTGCGTCCAGCAAAGCCATGAAAGCCCGTGCCGCGTTCGACAGCGTCCGTTCTGTGTGCAGGATATAGCCTAGCTGGCGAGTGAGCTGTATGCCCGGCAAAGGGATGCTTGCCACCTGCTCATCAAGCATGGTGCGCGGCAACACGCTCCAGGCCAGGCCGATGGACACCATCATCTTGATGGTTTCCAGGTAGTTGGTGCTCATGGCGATGTTAGGTGTCAGGCCCTGGGCCTCGAACAAACGCTGCACAATATGGTGTGTAAAAGTGTTGCCGCCGGGGAAAACTGCCGGATGACCGGCAATGTCCGCCAGACTGACGGCACCGTTGTTGATCAGCGAATGCTCCGGGGCGACCACAAAATCCAGCGGGTCGTCCCACACCGGCGTAGCTTTGACCAACGCGTGAGGCTCCGGCGCGAGGGTGA
>NZ_JAEKEG010000029.1 GCF_016651255.1 Pseudomonas sp. TH10 | reverse complement strand
GTTACGCATTGATCCCGTTTCCGTTGGGATTGCAGGGACGACAACAAATCTCGAAATCATCTTCTCATTCTCTCCAAACACCTGCTCACTATTGCCGGCTATTGGCCATCATTGCAAGCGACCGCCGTCAGTTTCCGATGAGAAGTACAAGCGGACATGAGTCGATTGGAAGCATCGTAAAAAGGTTCGAGGCCTGCCTTACCCAGGCACATCTACTCGCTTGAAAAACATCCATTTCTGAAAATTTTACTGCTGCTACGCTAACCTCTTCCACAGAGGAATCCCTATGCCAAATTCAAACGTACTCCCTTCCATGCTAATCAAGATCAATCAAAACTAGCACGCCCTAGAGGCCGCCATCATGTAGCTCACGCGGATATTAGAGCAGCATGGATGAGGTGAGGTGAGGTGAGGTGAGGTTGGAGACTATGTGCGTGGGGCGTTGGAAACAATCAGCAGGAATGAGGAGTTCATCACCACGATCCTAGCTTTGCTAATGACACCGGAGTGATCTACCCCGTGATCCGTATGCCTACCCGAAGGGCGGTCTCACTCGTCTACCGACGCAGCGCGCGAGTCAAATTACCGCCTCCGAGGATTGACCATATACAACTACGCAATGCGCTTCGAGGAAGACAATGCTCCGGGATTGCCATGTTCTGCCGCGACCTTCCAGACCTGAACAGCTATGGCGATGATCGGGAGAGCGCAGTCAGCGAAGCCCTGGACGGAATCGAAACAACCCTATCCATTTACGTCGATCAGCGACGAGTCATACCAGTAGCATCTGCTCCGGAGGCGGGTGAACATGTAGTCCGCTTGCCAGCGGTAACCGTGGTGAAGATTGAGCTATGGAACGCCATGGAGCGAGATATACGCAAAGCTAACTTGTGCCGATTGCTAGATGTGCACCAAGCCTAGGATTTCGCTTTGATGGCACACACTCCACCAATAATTACTAAGACCGCACCGACGACTGTCCAAATATCTGGAAGCTCGCCGAAAACAATCAGACCAATCAAGCTTGCGAAAACCAATAGGGTATAGTTGAACGGCTGTAATGTCGCAGCAGTCGCGTACTTCAAAGCTTGCATAAGCAGAATCTGCGCAGCGACGCCTGTCGATGCCAGGACGCCAATTAAAGCCCACTGGATTGGGGTCGGAGCTACCCATACAGGAATTCCCGCACAAGTCAGCACTATCGCTCCGCAACTTGCCATGTAAAACATGTTCGTGGTGAAGGAATCGACAAGACTAATTTTTCGCGTCAGCACACTAAATAGTGCGAACATCAATGCTGCCAGCAACGGAATCAGCACAGCGAGATCGAAGACTCCGGCCCCAGGACGCAGGATGACCAATGTACCCGTAAATCCTATTGCGGCAGCAACCCAGCGACGAACGCCAATAAACTCTCCAAGAAAGGCTCCCGCCAGCGCCAAGGTAATAAGAGGAAATACCGCAAATATCGCATGCATCTCTGCTAGGCCCAAAAATCGTAACCCGAGGCCGAATAGCGCTATTTCGCTCACACCTATCAATGCGCGTGTAATCTGAAGCCAAGGGTGGCTACTACAAAGTGATTTCTTAAAATCTCGTTGATAAGCCGCATACCCTAGAGCGAAAACAAAAAACACCCAATATCGCACCATGACCAACTGTACTACAGGTAGGTCTCTGACCAAGACTTTGGTTATACCATCCTGGCAAGCGAAAATTAGCATCGAAAGAAGGCATAACATGATGCCTACCGTGGGTCTCGAAAACTGAGGGGCAGTGGCTGCACTCGAAACATTGAGTTGTGGATTGTTTTTATTCAGATTTCCAGTCGAATCTACCTCACTCATTTATAACTCCATCTGACCTAAGCGACCGTTAAGTGGAGCAACATTGATCACCGTTTATTCAACGGGATAGCCTCGCAGCTACACTCCCCTGCTAAGCTTTCAGTGATATTTTCTTCTACCCTTTATCTCAAATTGGCTGAGATTGTTCGACTCTAAAAAAGGGCCCTCCATCGACCACTTTTTTACCAAGTGACGAAGGGAGCCCACGAAGAAATACTGAGATCAAGCACACAGGCCTTACCTAAACCACAACGCGTTCACCATGCTGGTACATGCGCGTCGTGTGAGCACACCTGTGTGAACGAATGAAGATGTCCAAGGTAGAAGAACAGCCTGACCACCATACCGAGAAGACATCTTTTTAGACCGCCAGGTCAGTATGATCAATTTTTAGTACAAGTCAACACGTCTGCAAAAATCTCATGGCCTGCCTTTAAGCACAATTTCAAAGCATTCAAGGGCAGCCGCACCGAGACCAAACGTGAGCATTTTGATTTGAGGTCAGGCTCGCGATGAGCAAGCGTTTTGGAGATCAACGCAATCAGCTCAAGTGATGCCTAATGCTAGGAAGCTACGCCACTCTTGCTTCAAACCGTCAGACAAAGAAAAGCACCCTACCGACCTCCAGCCTCGCGACGTCCCCTTCATGCCCGGCGAACCATACTTCGGTATTTGGTACTGAATCCAACGGCTCGACGTCCCAGATTTGCGCGACATAAAAGCGACTCACCATCTTAAAAACGACCACTTGGCATCATTTGCGTACCCGCCAGACAGTTTTACTGTCTACCGAGTTGACAGTACCGGTTTTGGGTGAGATGTTCGGTTCAAGGGTTCGTCCCAAATGGCAGGGTTCGAGTCATACAAAAAATGTAACACCCCACGGAGTGTCCTAATCATGAGTGAAGTAAAGACCGGGCAAATTCGGTCAGGCAGTGCGGATGGTAGTCAATCTACAAGCGGCCTCAAGGGCCAATTGGGCACTCTAGACATCGCATTAACAACGCTTGCTTACGCCGGCCCGCTAGCGGGAACAGCCGGGTACATCACCTTCGTAGTGGGTTTCGGCAACGGTTTAGGTGCGCCCAGTGCCTTTCTTGTGGTGATGGCCGCGTTTCTACTTTTCGCCGTTGGCTACAGCGCCCTTTCGCGGTTTGTCCCTAATCCAGGTGCGTTCTACGCTTACATCACTTCAGGCTTGGGCCGCGCGGCTGGTTTGGGAGCTGCTTTTATGGTTCTCGCGTCTTACTTCTGTATTGGGGTTGGATTCTACGGCTTCGCCGGCTTGGCCTTTCAAGATTTGGTCGTTGGTTGGGGCGGCCCCAAAATCGAGTGGTACTTCTACTCACTGATCTTCTGGGCAGTCGTCGGAACTCTGGCCTATTTCCACATCGCCGTTTCGGCCAAAGTGCTAGGCGTGGTTTTGATTGTCGAAGTGTTACTCGCACTCATGTTTGATGCAGCCGTGATGGTGCAAGGCGGCGCAGAAGGGATATCGCTAGCTCCTTTCACGTGGGAGGCATTTAGTAGTGGAAATGTCGGCCTAGCTCTGATTTTTGGTGGTGCGCTTTTCTGTGGCTTCGAAGCTACGGCAATTTACCGCGAGGAAACGAAGAACCCGGACAAGACAATCCCTCGGGCTACCTATCTGGTCGTCCTGTTCATCGGTTGCTTTTACGCTCTGACGTCTTGGGCTCTCATCACTGGCTTGGGCAACTCGCAAGCAGTTGCCTTATCAACCGCCAACACGGCAACAGCCTTCTTTGACGTGTCGAAAGTCTTCGTAGGCGATTTTTTCTACAAGATAGTGACGCTGTTACTCATCACGAGCATTTTTGCTTCTCACCTGTCGATCCAGAACGCCACGACGCGTTACGTCTTTTCGCTCGCCATCGACGGCGTATTTCCTAAAGCTCTAGGTGTTGCACATTCAAAACATTCATCGCCGGCACGCGCCTCACTGACCTGCAGTCTCATCTACCTATTGCTGACCGCAAGCATGATTTTTGCGGGTCTATCAGCAACGAAGATCTACGCCTGGTTTTGCGGCTTGGCTTCGTTTTCGATTCTGATTGCTATGGCCATCACAAGCTTGTCCGCCATTGTCTACTTCCGCCGAAATAAACATCACCCGGTAAATGCGTGGCAAAGCCTTATTGCTCCTGGACTCTCACTGCTGACACTTGGTGCGATGATCTTACTAGCGGCGGAGAACTTCGCGACGCTGATCGACGACTCGCAGGCACTCGCTGACGTAATGATGTACGGAGTGGTGCTCACATTCGTATTTGGCTTCATCTACGCATTGTGGTTAAAGAAGTCTAAGCCACACATATATCAGCGGATTGGCCGGCAAATGCGTGACGACATCGTAAAAGATCAGACTGATTTCAACTCCTTAAAGCCCCTTAACCTTCGGTAAAGGAGAGCCGTCATGTTGAATGAGGTCACCAGCATCGCCGTAGTGGGCTGCGGTTTGATGGGCTCATCGATCGCCAAGACTTTGGGCGCTGCTGGTAATAACGTGGCGGCGTGGAATCGCACGAGTGAAGCAACGAACAACTTAGCGGCTTTCGGAGTTGCCCCTCAGTCTTCACTGGAAATCACCATACGGACTTACGACTGCATTGTGCTTGTACTGAGTAACTATGAAATTTGCCGTAGCCTGATCACTCCATTCAAGGAACAACTGCGTGGCAAAGTAGTAGTTAACCTCACAAGCGGAACCTGTGAAGAGGCTGACAGCTTCGGCGCTTGGATGCGTGCGTCGGAGGTGCTCTATTTGGATGGTTCGATATGGGCGCTGCCTAAAGGCATCGGACAGACCAACACTTGCTTGGCCTATTCAGGCGCACGATCTGCCTGGGAGCGCGCAAGCTTGTACCTGTCTCAATTAGGCGGCGCTTCAAGGTTCGTTGGAGAACGGTTCGGAGCGGCAAACGCTCTGGAAGCCGCATTTCCTGGGACGTTCTACATGACTGCCATCTTGAGCTTCATTGAGGGCATCGCACTCTGCAAAGCCTACGAGATTTCCGAAGCCACAATAATGGATGCAGTTGCCCCCACAATGGACTTACTTCAAGGCAGCATCGTTCAGACCATACAAAAAATTACCGCTGGAGACTTCACCACCACACAAGCAACTTTGCAAGTTTTCTTAGACGCTGTAAGCAGTTATGTCCTAAATGAGCACTCTCCAGTGAAGGACTCAGCGCTTACCACCGCCCTGCGTCAAACTTTAGAACAGATATGTTTAAGCGGTTTTTCCGACAGGGATGTCGCCTCCACTATCAGCCGTTGGTTAAAACCAAGTTGATTGTGGGGCACTGCCCACAGCTACCGCTCACTTACGCGCTTCGCTTACTTCCTACTTCGACCAACCAGGAGACGAACATCATGTACCGTCAGCTATCGTTTGCCCTTGTAGCACTCATCGGCGTTTCCGCACAAAGCGCTTTCGCATGCACTCCTGCGCATCAGTTCAAGACCATCACGCCCGGAAAGCTCACCGTCGCGACAATGATGATTCCTCCATTCCTGATTCCAGAAAATAATGCCCTCAAAGGCGTCGATGGGGATCTGATCACCAAGATCGCAGAGATGGAATGCCTCACTGTCACTCCAATCGTCGTAGATACCCGGGCCGTCATGCAATACGTGGTGTCCGGCCAAGCCGACGTGGCAGTAGGGAACTGGTTCCGTACTGCCGCCCGACTGAAGTCAATGGACATGACAAACCCCATTTACCTGGACAGTCTCGCCATCTTCACCAAAGAAGGAACCACCTCGCTAAACACGCTGATTGAATCTGGGAAGGTGGTTGGCACTGTTCAAGGTTACAACTGGGTCAGTGATCTACAGAAAGCGTTTGGCTCCAAGATCAAACTCTACCCAAGCCCCGTAGCGCTCATCCAAGACCTGGAAGCAGGTAGGATCGAGGCAGGTCTGGACAGCTACTCTGGTGGCGTCTATGCACAGCAGCAAGGCGGTCTCAAGAACTTCAAGATCGTCCATGCTGAGCCCGATCAACGAGTGCGCGCTTCAATCGAGGCTGCTCAGATTGCATTCACCTTGGTCAAAGGTAACAAAGAGCTTGAGCAAGCGTTGAATGAAAATATTGTCACGCTCAAGAACAGTGGTGACATCGGAAAAACACTCGAAACCTATGGCCTCAGTGCGCAAGACAGTGAGGTAGGAGCTCCTAGGGCCATCGAATAACCCAAAGCGAATCCAGTAAAAAAGGCGATCATTTGATCGCTTTTTTTGTTCCGCTGCCTTATCCGTTCGGCTAGCGATTCGCAAAATGCTAGTGGACACGGCGAACTCCTCTGCGTTGTGATCTTTGAGGTTCTGATGGTACGCGCGAAGGCTGATGGCATAGGCACGCTGGCGTCTGAGCTCAGCTATGGATTGTACGAGCTTGAGGGCATAGTGTTCGGGGTAAGGAGAGACATCTCCCACTGCGCGCGCTCCACGATCGACTTTTCATACGACACCGAGATGATGGTGCAGCCGACGTGCACCTCAAAATAGGCTGATTAGATCGCGTTCACCTTGGCAAAAGGCAACAAAAAGCTTCAGTGAGCCCCGAAGGAGAACATTGCCAGGCTCAAGAACAATGGTGACATCGGAAATACATTCAAGACCTACGGCCTCAATGCGAAAGACAGTGAACTCGGAGCGCCTCGGGCCATCCTTTGTCCCAAAGCGAACCCAATAAAAAAGGCGATCATACGATCGCCTTTTTTGGTTCAACTGTCTTACGCGTTTGGCTTGCGATTCGCAAAATGCTTACGAACACTTGCGAACTCTTCAGCGTTCCGATCCTTCAAATTCTGATAGTAAGCCCGGCGACTAATCGCATACGCACCTTGTTGCTTCAGCTCAGCTAGGGACTGTGCAAGTTTCAGTGCCATAGTGTTTGGGTTCAGGATGGAGACATCACGTTTCGCGCCTTCCATGATCGATTTTTCGTAAGACGCTGAAATGATGGTGCAGCCGAGGATACAAACGTCTGCTTCAGCCTCTTGACGGATCTTCGTAGCGGCGGCGACAGCATCACGTGCGACACCGGCGGTATCCTGGATCATGTCGGTCACCCACCAGTCAATGCAGTCTACTTTGCGGCAATGCGCATCTTCACCGTAAAGGCGAACCATGTCCCGCAGATACGGAACGGCCTTGTGATGGTCGGTCACCAATACATACTCATGGCCGTAGTAAGGAGCGAGTTGCATAGTCGCTTCTAACGGGCCAATGACCGGGATGTCGACGAGCTCGCGCGCAACGCGTACACCTGGATCGTAGCAGCAGCCGACAATGACAGCATCGAAGCCGTCCTTTTCCGCCTTGATGCAGCTCTCAAAGATGGCCTCTTCGATCAAATGCTTATTGTAATAATAATCAATGTTTTCCGGGCAATTCTCGGTATTGCTCACGACGAGTTCAGCTCCACCGGTCAAGTATGAAGCCATAGTCTCCATAATCAGACCATTGTAAGCGTCGGTACCAAATGGATTGATGAAATTGATCTTTACGCCCATGAAACTCTCCAAAAACTGGATTACAACGCTTTGGTTAATTCAGGGATGATCTCGAAGACATCTCCCACCAATCCGTAATCAGCGACCTGGAAAATAGGCGCCTCTTCGTCCTTGTTGATTGCAACGATGACCTTTGAGCCAGTCATGCCTGCGAGATGCTGAATTGCGCCCGAAATACCACAGGCGAAATAGAGCTCGGGGGCAACAATTTTACCGGTTTGGCCAATCTGCCAATCGTTCGGGGCAAAGCCCGAATCTACGGCGGCACGGGACGCACCAATGGCAGCGCCTAGCTTGTCGGCGAGCGGGCTCAACGTAGCTGTGAATTTTTCGGCCGAGCCCAAGGCACGCCCCCCGCTACCACGATTTTGGCCGAGGCCAAGCCAGGTCGTTCACTCGTCGCCAAAACGTTGGAAACAAAAGTGGTGGGCACGACATCAGCGGTAACGCTCAGAGCCTCAATAGTGGCAGCTCCTGTGGTACCAACAGCGTCGAAAGCAGTTGCACGAATAGTGAGGACTTTCTTGGCGTCTGAAGACTGGATGACTTGGATAGCGTTTCCGGCATAGATAGGTCGCGCGAACGTGTCAGGCGAGATGACCTCGATTACTTCAGAAACCTGCATGACATCAAGCTTGGCAGCGATACGCGGAAGTACCGATTTACCGGCGGTGGAAGCAGCAGCGAGGATGACCTCGTACTGAGGAGCCAGTTTGACCACAAGACTGGCAATGGACTCCGGCAACTGATGTTCTAAAGATGCATCATCGGCCAATAAGACTTTCGCCACGCCTTCAAGCTTGCCAGCCTGGGAAGCAACGTCATCGACGGCATAACCGGCGATGAGAACATGAACGTCAGTTTGGAATTTCTGGGCGGCGCCGACAGCCTTGGCAACATCATCAGCGAGGACGCCAGCAGCATAATCAGCAAGAACGAGAACTGTCATGGTAATAACCTACTCAAACAATGACTGATTCGGCTTTGAGCTTTTCAACCAACTCAGCCACCGAATTAACACGAATGCCAGCTTTGCGCACAGGCGGCTCTTGAACTTTCAGGACTTTCAGACGCGGTGTCACGTCGACACCGTAATCATCCGGCGTCTTCCTTTCCAATGGCTTTTTCTTCGCTTTCATGATGTTCGGAAGGGACGCGTAACGCGGTTCGTTTAGGCGCAAATCGGTGGTGATCACCGCCGGAAGAGTCACTCGAACGGTTTGAGAACCACCATCGACCTCGCGGGTAATTGTGGCACCGGCGGCATCAACTTCGACTTTAGAAGCGAAGGTCGCCTGCGATGCGTCCAAGAGTGCAGCCAGCATCTGACCGGTCTGACTGCTGTCGTCATCAATTGCCTGCTTACCGACAAAGATTAGGCCAGGCTGCTCAGCATCACAGATACCTTTAAGGATCTTCGCCACCGCCAGAGGCTCTACCAAACTTTCCGTCAGAACGAGGATGGCTCTATCAGCCCCCATCGCCAAAGCAGTGCGAAGCGTTTCTTCGGACTTGGCAGTACCGACTGACACCACGATGATTTCTGCGTCAAGACCGCTCTCTTTCAGTCGGACAGCCTCTTCAACGGAAATTTCGTCGAATGGATTCATCGACATTTTGAGATTTTCGAGTTCAACTCCCGACCCATCTTGTTTCACTCGGATTTTGACGTTGTAATCCACAACACGTTTTACGGGAACGACAATTTTCATGCCTGCTGCTCCTACCCTACTCTTCAAAGCGTAGTTATAAGACGAAATATTCCTCAACACCCGACTACCAATTAATGGAATAAAGGGCACTGACCATTAATGCTTAATATCTAACAATGGCATATTTCGCCAAAAACCATTCAATATTAAGTATTGAAACTACCTGGCTGCCACTTCCTGAGCTCCTTCCAATTAGAAGGAAGGTTGTCAAATCGACTTAGTTTCAGTGCATCGATGGGCATTGAAGTTTTGCCCTCAAGGGCAAGATCTTTAACAGCAACACCCACGCTCACAGCCATACCGAAACCGTGCCCGGAAGTACAAGCAATAATCAAACCTTCAGGCTCCGAGAGCCTATCAACGATACACACCTGGTCTGGTGTTACATCTACAATACCTGCCCAACACCGAAGAAGAGGAGTATGAGCAATAGATGGCATCAACTCAGCCAAGCGTCCCGCTATGTTACGAATGACAGGTGTGTTGGGCTTGGCAGATTCTTCAGTAAGACTGACATCAATCCACTCGTGAGGGCCACCATTGAAGTGGATATTGCCGCGACGCGTCTGCCTAAGGGACAAACCATTGCCGACCATCGCAACATCGAAGAGCGGCGGCAGCGGGGCCGTAACCATCGACTCCAGGCGTACTGTCGCTATTGGAATAGTAATGCCGACCATCTCACCGATCTTCGCGAGTTGCGGCCCTGCACAGTTCACGACAATAGGAGCGTAGATAATCGAATCCGGTGTTCTTACGCCTTTGACTCGTCCACCCTCTACCAGAATGTCCAGCGCGGGACTGTTTTCGAGGACAACGCCACCGCGATCCTGAAACGCCCAAGCGAAGGCTTGGGACGTTCGTTGCGGGTTACCATGTCCTGAACGATGAGTGTGAATCCCACCTACTACTCCAGGCATAAGTGATGGAACTATCTTACGGCATTGATCACTATCGATGAGTTCGAACGGAATGGCAGTTGTGCAGAAATGCTCGTAAGTGATCTGCATGTCCGCCCATTCTTGGGCGTTGGTAGCTACCCACAAACGGCCTTGCTGCTTCCACTCGGTTGGGTATCCAAGCTCTTCGTCCAACGTATCCCAAAGTTTCTCTGCCTCAGCGGCTAGAGCGGACTCCATCGGCTGCTCGCCTCGCAAGCTAAGAAACCCGGTGGCACGGGAAGAAGCTTCTGCAGCCGTACGCCCCTTATCGAGAACAATAACCTTCGCGCCCGCCTTCGCCAGCCAATATGCGGATGCAAGTCCCGTAATTCCTGCGCCGATAATCACAACATCTGCGTTTTGCATACAAACCTCTTACCTGCAGAGCTACTCAATGAGCGCCAGGGATGGTGTCTTCGACCGGGTGTAACCATGTCGGCCATGTGTCCCTCATTTCCTTGGGCTCATCGTGCGCACGAATGATATTCAAAGGCAGCGCACGGACAGGTACTCGATAGCTTCCAGGCGAAACATCGCGAAGCTCGACCCCTGATACGCCTGCCAGCAGCATCGCCGACTGTTCTCGGCATCGACGGCCCTGGCAGTGCCCCATCCCTACACGGGTCATCCGCTTAAGCATGTCCTGACTCGCGCGACCTTCTGCAACGAATGTTTTAGCTGCATCGCAAGGGCTGCTATGCGTGGAGGCCAAATACTTTGGCGCTTGCACCTCGACCAACTCTCGCCGACTTACATCCTCACACTGGCATGCCATGACATCCATACCGCCAGCGTTGACCAAAGCATCCAGCCAATATTGTGGCGGGTAGACAGACCGTGAATCGGAACTCACCGCTGGAGCCTCAATCACGCTCTCCGCCTGGCCTTTCGCGCACAGCGATTGCAGCTGCAATCCGCTGACCTTGGTAAATAGAAACTTCTGGGCTAATAAGCGCAGCTTCAGTAACACCCGATGCATCACCCGCAACGAACACATTTCGAAGCGAAGTTTCGAAATCAACAGACAACAGTGGAGCCCAGCCACCCCGAGCAGCATCGAAATCGACTGCGCCACCTGCAGAGGCCATAAGCTCTATGTTGGGTACGACTCCGTAGGCCATGCACACAGTGTCGCAAGTGATCTGTACTGGCTCTAAGCTCTTGTCAGAAACGGGGACGAGAATCGCACCGCTAACCTCATTCACACCCATCGTCTTCTGGATGCAATAGCCGGTGAAAACCTCCACTCCTTGCGCTTTCAGCGATCCAGCGAGAACTGAATCACCCTGAACCTCATCGGCAGCCTCGACGATACCTACAACATTGACACCTGCTTCAATCGCTTGGCTCGCGAGTTGCAGCGCTAGGTTTCCCGAACCGAGAATCAGCACCTGATTACCACCGAGTGCTTGATACTTGCCTAGTAAGGTCGTGGCCCCTTTTGCGCCTAGTACACCCGGCAGATGCCAACCGTCGAATGACAGCACCAGATCCCGAGCACCGGAAGCCACGATCAAATAGTCGAAACCCAGCATCCAGGACTTCTCTGCGTCTGCTAGGCCAACTTGGCTGCATTCCATGTGCTCATTGTTGGCGCCTGGAACAAATAGGCCCCATACACAAGTATTGGTCAGCACTTCCACGCCAGCTTCCAGACAATCCATCAGCAGGTCGTTTGAACCCAATACGCGATCCGCAATGGTTCCCTCATCCGACAGGACAGGAGCAAGGCGAGCACCGTAAAAGTAAGGTGCATCCAAACTCATGGCCGTAGTGTTTTGGGGGTGTTCATCAATAAGTGTCACGGTAAGTCCTCGACGCGCAGCCTCTAACGCGGCGGTACAACCCGCAACGCCCGCACCGACGACGACAACCTGTTCTTTTGTAATAGTCATGGCCGTAAACCTACTTGCTACGCAACTCTTGTACACGCGCCACGAAAGCAGGCAGGACGGCTTTCGCATCGCCGACCACGCCATAATTCGCCACGCTGAAAATGTTCGCTTCACCATCGCTGTTGATTGCGACGACATTCTTGACTCGGCTGATGCCGGCCAAGTGGTGAATGGCACCGGAAATACCAGCGGCGACATATAGATCGGCTGAGACCTTTAGACCGCTGAAACCTACTTGCTTAGTAGTAGGTACCCAGCCCATCTCGACCGCCGCACGTGTTGCACCTACGGCAGCGTTGAGGCCCTTGGCGGACTCTTCAATAACTTTCCAGTTATCGGCGCTTCCGATCCCGATACCACCCGACACCACTATCTTTGCAGTCCGCAGAGATGGGCCATCCGATGCTTCTTCCGATATGGTTTCGACCACGCTCACAGGGTTGTCAATCACGTTCAAAGCGACTGTTTCAACAGTAGCGGACGCCCCTTCTCAGCCGCAGCGAACGCACCTGCCGAGAGAGTAACTACAGTGAGTTCACTGGTAATCGAATACTGCGCTTGGACTGCTCCGCCACAGACCGGCTTGGTGGCTTGAAGGACGTTGTCTACGAGTTCCAGTGCAGTACAGTTGGTCACCAACGCAGCGTTTAAGCGAGCGGCTAGACGAGGCGCCCATTCCAACGTGTTCGATGTATGCGGCACGATAATGAGTTCCGCACCAGCCGACTTCGCGATCTCAGCAGCAGCACTGACGAAAGCCTCACAGGTGTATTGCGCAACTTGAGCATCATCAACGACCAACAATTGATCTAACCCGACCGCATCAAATATGACGGTTGGATTATCAATACCGTAGCCGATCAGTGCGCCAACGATTTTTGTGTCGCCAACTCGCACACCTTGCGCAGCAGTGACTGCTTCGGCAGAAGCCTGGATTGCACGACCACCTTGAATCTCGCCAAAAACTACAATGCTCGACATCAGATCACCCCTTCTTGAACCAGACGATCCGCCAATGCACGACCATTGGCTTCGTCGGAGCCCTCAGAAATCATTACGGTATCAACCTTCACAGGAGGTTTGATGTAGAGCCTTTTGAGCGCCACCATCGATGCCGCTGAGACGCCACCCAGATCAGCATCTGTCCAAGTTGGGATAGCAACTTTTTTCGCCATCATTACCCCCTTCAACCCTGCGATACGGGGCTTGTTGGCTTCGTTAGAAATACCGACTAATAAGGGCAAACGAGCTTTAAGACGCTGTGTAACGTCGTCTCCCATCCGATCGACTACCAGTGCACCCTGTTCAACTTGAACGATCGCTTTGACTGGAGATACGGAGGCGAAGCCCAATTTCTCTGCGAGGATCAGGTGAGTTTGACCCGCGTCAGTATCGGAAGATGCTTTCCCGGAAAGTACGAGGTCGACGCTGCCGATCTTTTGAATTGCTTTCGCAAGCTGATTAGCAATTACGAAGCTATCGCAGTCCAGACCAGCAGCTCCCTTTATTAGGACGCCGCCATCTGCCCCCATCGCAATGGCTCTTCGCAATTGCGCAATAGCGTTGTCATCTCCGACGGTAACTACCGTAACGGTTCCTCCGACAGCGTCCTTGATCTTTAACGCTTCCTCAACTGCGTTTGCGTCATAGCCGTTGAGGACGGGACTCATGCCCGAGCGCATCTCGATCGATTTTTCATCCGGAGCAACCTGCAATAATACAGGTGGAGTATTGGGATCGAATACTTGCTTAAGGGTTACAACGATATGCATGCGATGCTCCTAGGGTGCCAGCATTTCACACGGTGGAGTAGTAATAGCCTCCCAACTGCCCTTGGCTCTACCTCAAGGACAACGACCGATTTCTACGACCGCTTACTAGAAGAAGGCCTCCTTTTTGAGGGGGCTGGAGAAGGTGACTTGAGACCGAATGTACAACCTTTTGACTTTGCAGTATACAAAAAGACTCACGGGTCTAAGATATTTTCCAGGAAGCCTGCCGGCACTGTCGGCACTCCCCATTTGACATAGAAGCGCCGCACCAGCCGGCAATACCAGAGGTCTCTTATGCGTACCGCAGTCACTGAAATGTTTGGGATCGACATCCCCCTCTTCGCTTTCTCCCACTGCCGCGATGTAGTGCTTGAAGCCTCAAAGGCCGGCGGCATGGGAATTCTGGGAGCTGCCTGGATGACTCCGGAGGAGCTTGAGGTTTCACTGAAATGGATCGATGAGCGAATCGACGGCAAACCTTATGGTGTCGATATCGTATTCCCCGGTTCGTTCGCCCCGCTGACTGACGACCGTGATCCGGCCAAGATCTTGCCTGAGGGTCACCGTCAGTTTGTTGATCGCATGATGACGGACGCTGGCATTCCTGAGCTTCCGGACGATGACGCTAAAGAGTTCGCTCAAGAACACGCAGACAAGATGAAGATGACCCCGAGTGACAGTGAGCGCTCGCTGCAGATTGCGCTTCGTCACCCCGGTGTGAAGTCTCATCGTTAGCGCAATGGGAGCTGCTCCCAAGCGTATAGTAGATTTAGTCCACGAGCACGGTCTCAAGGTAGGCGCGCTAGTCGGCAATCTCGATCACGCTATCAAGCAGAAAGAAGTAGGCGTCGACGTTCTAATTGCCCAAGGGGCAGAAGCAGGTGGTCACGTTGGCCGCGTAGGCTCAATGGTTTTATGGCCGCAACTCGTCGACGCAATGGCTCCAATTCCCGTCTTGGCTGCGGGCGGTGTCGGTCGAGGCCGTCAGTTTGTTGCAGCGATGGCCTTAGGTGCGGCTGGCGCTTGGTGCGGTTCTGTATGGCTGGGCACTCGTGAAAGTGACCTGACTCCGAACATGAAGGAGCGCTTGTTCGAATCCAAGTCGGAAGACGCTGTAGTGAGTAAGGCTCTGACCGGTAAGAACTGCCGGATCCTTCGCAGCAACTACACCGAAGCTTGGGACAAAAACGAAGAGGTGAAACCTCTTACCTTCCCACTGCAATCAATCCTCGGCGGCGTACCACTGCGCCGGGCGGAACGCGTACGCCGCTTCGACTACTGGACGTATGCGGTAGGTCAGATTGTAGGAGATATGAAGCAGGAGACAACAGTTCGCCAGATCTTCGCTGAGATGCTGGGCGAGTACGTTGAGGCCGTCGAAAATCTCAACAGCATGTTGGAAGACTGACGTTTCAAGCCACAGGCAAATAGTTGCGAGTGCGGGGCCTAAGAACTAACGCGCGCTCGCACTCTGTTTGATCCTGGGCACCACTTAGGAGCCTAAGGCATATCACGCAAAGAACCAGCAGCAAGCCTCACGGCAATAAAACACAAAAACAATGTGGTAAGCATCGATTGACGTCTAGGAGTAAGAGATGGGTATTGTATCGAAGACCCTGCAGCAGTATGACTACATTGTAGTCGGCGGGGGTTCCAGCGGATGCGTAATCGCGTCGCGCTTGTCCGAAGAATCAAGTATCAATGTCCTTCTCGTAGAAGCAGGCCCTACAAACAAGAGCTGGACGATCGACATGCCTTTGGCAGTAGAACGGCTTCTTGTCGACGAGAAATATAACTGGGCTTATGAGTCCGCTCCTGATGCAAACATCAACAATCGTCAGATTGCCCATCCGCGTGGTCGCGTCTTGGGCGGCTCCTCCTCGATCAACGGCATGGTATACACGCGCGGGCACGCGCTGGATTATGAGAATTGGGAGAAGAAGTACGGCTGCGAAGGATGGGGTTACTCGGGAGTTTTACCTTACTTTAAAAAGGCGGAGACCAGTATTGGCAACAAAAATGATTATCGGGGTACGGACGGCCCATTGTTCGTAAACAGGCCTGATGTGATGGCCGATCCCATCAACAAAGCGTTCATGCTCGCAGGTGCGCAAGCTGGGTATCCCACCACCGAAGACTCCAACGCATTTCAGCAAGAGGGCTTCGGCCCCAACGAATGCACAATTTACAAGGGCGAACGCTGGAGCACCGCGCGAGCGTACCTAACCAGTTCCGTTCTGAAGCGCGACAATCTTCATGTCGTCACTGGCGCCCTCGCTGAGCGAATCCTAATTTCGAACAAAAGCGCCAAAGGTATTGTGTATCGTCGAGATGGTCGGCAAATCGAAGTACTGGCTAATCGTGAAGTCATCATTTGCGGCGGTGCATTCAATTCGCCACAACTCCTTCAGCTTTCTGGTATAGGCCCAAAAGCGGTACTAGAAAAGGCAAATGTAAAAATCGTTCATGAGCTCCCAGGCGTCGGTGCCAATCTTCAGGATCATCCAGATCTAGTTATCAAATGGCGTTGCAAAACAGAGGCCGGCTTAGGAACGATTTTGAAATTCCCGAAAAAACACCTGACTGGAATATCTTGGTTTCTCAACAGATCTGGTGCCGCATCCAGCAACCAGTTCGAAGCTGCCGCTTACCTCCGCTCAAGATCGGGTTTGCAGTATCCAAATTTCAAGCTCGAAATGCTCCCGCTTGCGTTCAAAAACGATACCTTCAACCCATATGAAGGTTTCAGCTTTCAGATCCATATGACCTTGATGCGCACCGATAGCAGAGGGGAGCTGAAGATCACCTGTGCAGATCCAGCGGTTAAGCCCGACATTAAATTCAATTACCTGACAGCTGAAAATGACATCATTTCTCTGAGGGAGGCAGTTAAGCTTACTCGTGAAATAGTTGCTCAACCTGCGTTCGATGAGCTCCGAGGTGACGAGCTCGAACCAAGTAAGGTTGTACAGACTGATGAGCAGATAGACTCTTGGATCAAGAAAGCGGTCGCTACAGCCTATCATCCATCCTGTACATGTCGGATGGGCACAAAGGACGATCCGATGGCGGTTGTTACGCCTGATCTTCGTGTGCGCGGGATTGCGAATCTCAGAGTTGCCGATGCATCGGTCATGCCGGAAGTAATCGCGTCCAACACGAACGCTCCTACCATCATGATTGCAGAAAAGGCTGCAGACATGATCAAAGGTAAAAGCCTCCCAAGAGAGCACAAAGACTACTTTGTGTCTGCAGAGTGGCAAACTAAGCAAAGATAACAAATAAAAATTATAAATGCGCCCAATAAAAACAGCATTACATGGCTATTATTTCGCTGCCTTTAATTCTATAGCGTCATCTTTTTCTTCGAGACGCTATGACTTTCCACAGCCTCATATAGCAAAGCGCAAATAGGAAAGTAATTCTAATGTCCGCAGTAAAAATCCAACGTACAACGATCGCCGCATCCGTAAATGACGGAACCAAGCTGTCAGGAAATCTCAATCTTTTTGATATTGTCTGCAGCGTATTGGCATACACGGCTCCGTTATCAGTTGTAATCGGTTACATTCCTCTGATCATCGGGACTGGTAACGGTTTGGGAGCTCCACTTGCCTTTTGGCAGTCGGGGGCATGCTGCTGTTATTTGCTGTTGGCTTTGCTCAAATGTCGAAACATCTGCCGAATGCGGGGGCGTACTACGCCTACATCACCGCTGGGCTGGGTCGGCCCTTTGGACTCGGCTTCGCATTAGTAGCGATTCTCTGTTACAGCTTGGCTCTCATTTCGACCTATGTTTATGCAGGTATCCTTTACGCTCCGCTCTTTCCGAATCACTTCGGAATCACTGCTCTACCCTGGTGGCAATGGTCACTCATCCTAGCCTGCATCATCGCTGCACTCGGTTACTTCCGAGTCGACCTATCAGCAAAGATCCTCTCCACTGTCCTGGTGTTAGAGGCCGGGATTGTTGTGGTCTGGAATTGCTTCGTTGTAGCCAAAGGCGGGCCAGAAGGCAACTCGTTTGAATGGCTCACCTTTGACAGCTTTTTAACTGGTTCGCCGGGTACTGCCCTGCTGTTCGCAGTGATTTGCTTTGCTGGGTTTGAAGCCACAGCGGTATTCAGGGAGGAAACAAGAAATCCGGAGAAGACCATTCCTCGGGCAACATACGCGTCAATTACGCTGCTGACGCTGTTCTACGCAGCGACCGCTATTTGCATAATTTGGGCATTTGGCCCGTCCGTAATCGTAGCCCAAGCCTCCAGCGATCCAATCGCGACAGGCATAGCTGCGTTCGAGATCAACTTTGGAAAACTTGGCCGCGACCTGGTAGAAACCTTAGTGTGCTCCAGCATTTTCGCCTGTTTGTTGTCATGCCATAACATTCTCGCCCGCTATCTATATTCGCTAAGTATTGATGGCGTTTTTCCACATAGATTGAGTTCCATTCACCCGCGCCACGCATCCCCATACGCCTCATCGATAGTGATCTCAATGATCTCCATCACGGTCATATGCGTTCTACTGGTCGCGAATCTTGACGCCACGAAGGGTTACTCATCTCTACTCGGCGCAGCCAGCTATGCGCTGCTGATCTTGCTCTGTGTAACCTCCATTTCCGTTGTGATGTATTTTCGTCGTCATCGCCATTTGAGCAAGAACAAGTGGAAGACGGTCGTGGCACCGACGATTAGTGCCTGCTGCCTAGTCCTGACCACATGGACGGCCACGTCCAATCTGTCCTCCCTTACTGGTAACGAGGCCTTAACGGGTTACCTGATCGGATCGATTATCGGCCTTGTTATCATCGGCATCCTCTGGGCCATTCGCTTACGATCCGTAGATTTTGATGTATATCGGCGTATCGGACGGCAGAAAGACTAACTGACAGCACTCTACAGCCACGCCTAGCGTGGCTTTTCTATACCTCCCCTGCACCATAAACGAAGTTTCCATGATCACTTTCAGAAATATCGAAATACGGCTCGGTACTAAGGTGCTTCTGCAGCAGGCTAGCTTGCTGATCAGCCCTGGTGAAAAAGCGTCTCTGATAGGACGCAATGGAGCCGGAAAGTCGACTATCCTCGCGCTGTTGTGTGGGCAAATCCGAGAGGACGCCGGCGATGTCGAAATACCAGCTAAATGGGGTCTGTCCCGGGTCGATCAACACATGCCGGAGACGGTTGAAAGCGCTACGGAGTTTGTTCTTCAGGGTGACGTTCGCCTGATGCAGGCCCGTAAGGCGCTGGAAAATGCGCTAGCCCGAGATGATGGGATGGAGATGGCACAAGCCTATAGTGACCTAGCTGACGCAGGCGACCATGATGCAGCTGCGAGGGCCAAAGCGCTAATCCAAGGTTTAGGATTCAAACCCATTGAAGTAGATAACCCTGTGAACAGCTTCTCTGGGGGGTGGAGAATGCGTTTACAGCTGGCGCGCGCACTGATGTGCCCGAGCGATTTATTGCTACTGGACGAGCCTACGAACCATCTCGATATGGACGCACTCATCTGGCTGGAAACGTGGCTACGCAAGTATGAGGGCACATTACTCGTCATCAGTCATGACAGAGAATTCCTAGATGCTGTGACTGGCGTCACCGTACATTTGGAGCACACACAACTTCATCGTTACAACGGCAACTACAGTGCCTTCGAACGGCTACGCGCTGAAAAACTTGAGCAACAGACAGCTGCCCACGCCAAGCAGCAAGAAAAGATGGCGCATCTACAGCAGTACATCGATCGCTTCCGCTACAAAGCGACTAAGGCTAGACAAGCGCAGAGCCGCATCAAAGCTTTAGAGCGTATGGAAAAGACCAGCGCGGTGATTGCCGACGCTGAGTTCACCTTTGTGTTCAAAGAGCCGCTAAACCTACCAAATCCGATGATCGCTGTGGATGATGTCGACTTTGGTTACCCGGAAATTCCCGGTACTCATACTGGTACACGCACCATTCTCAGTAACGTTCGAAAAACCGTGTTTGCCGGCCAGCGCATCGGGATTCTTGGTGCGAACGGTCAGGGTAAATCTACATTCGTAAAAACCATCGCTCGCAATCTGAAATCGCTTTCGGGGTCGATCACGGAAGGCAAGGGATTGGCTATTGGTTACTTTGCCCAACAAGAACTGGATGTACTGAAAGTAGATGAGACGCCACTGACCCACATGCTGAATTTGGCCAAGGATATTGCCGGTCAGTCCGGGCGTTCGGCAAGGGAGCAAGAGCTACGTAATTTCCTAGGCACCTTCAATATCAGCGGCGACATGGTCATTCAGGCAGTAAGTACACTGAGCGGAGGGGAAAAAGCTCGCCTTGTCCTGTGCATGATCGTATGGCAACGACCTAATTTGCTGTTGCTTGATGAACCTACCAATCACTTAGATCTCGCCACACGCGAAGCCCTGGCACTTGCACTTAACCAATTCGATGGGAGCGTAATGCTGGTAAGCCATGATCGCGCATTGCTTCGTTCCGTCTGCGACGAATTTTGGCTTGTAGGCAACGGTGAAGTCTCGCCGTTCGAGGGCGACTTGGAAGACTATCAACGCTATTTGTTAGATGAAGGGAAACGCTCACATGACGTCGTCCGCTCCAGACAAGTCGACGCTTCGACTGAATCATCGTTCAAGCGCAAGGATGCTCGTGGTAGACCTCAGTCAGACAAACACCGCAAGGCCATCTACCGCGAGCTGCAAACTATCGAACAGCTCCTTCCAGAACTGAGGGATCAAAAGTCTCGGCATGAACAACGATTGTTGACCAACCCGATTTGCCCGGATATGCAGAACATTGCTCTCCTGTTGAAACAACTAGAGGCTGAAATCGAAGCCTCAGAAGACTGCTGGCTCCAGCTGCAATACGAGGTAGACGGTTTAGGGAAGTGATGAACACTCAGTTGCCCGCTTGCATAACTCCGAATCGAGATTGACAAACCAAATCCATAAAGCATACTGACTATGTGGTTTTTTTGACCGACCGGTACGTCCAAAAAGGTTGCCATTTCCGCGCATCCACAACGGTTTCACTCATAAAAAACACCAGATTGACGAGCTCTCGAGATTTCGATCTCAGTCAAGTTTGGCTAAAACGAGTGATCAAAAAAATCATCACGACATTTCCAGACAAAAAATCTGCCCTCTATAAACAGGATGCGTCAGTGAAAACTTATCTTAAAATAGTTACGGCTGGCTTACTGCTGGCTCCATGGACTTTTGCTAACGCGATCCAAGTGGGTGAAGACTTCACCCTTAGTATCAATGCGGGCATCTACAGCAACTACTGGTCTCGAGGAGCTTCTCAAACGAAAGGCGATCCAGCAGTCCAAGGCTCAGCGACCCTAGCGCATTCAAGTGGCGCTTACCTCGGAATATGGACTTCAAATGTCGACTTTGGGCACGAAAGCAAGACTCGACAGGAAATCGACTACTACGCCGGATACTTCTGGCAGGCCACAGACGACATCTCACTTGACGTTGCATACTATGAGTATGAGTACCCACGAGAGTCCTCACTTAATTACAGTGAGTATTATACAAAGCTAACCGCGTATGGATTTAACGTCGGAGGGTATTACTCCGACGACCTGTATGGCAACCAAAGTTATCTTTACAGCTTCGTAGGTTACGGCACAAAGCTTCCATACGATGTAAACCTTGATCTGACGTACGGTAACGTCGATTATAAAGATGATTACTTTTTCAGCAAAAATGGCGGCAGTCGAGACAACTACGACTTGTGGTTTACGAAGCTGAGTAAGGAAATGCTTGGACTCAACTGGTCTGTAGCTTACGGTGATAGCAACCTTAGCAAGGCCGAGTGCTTAAGCTTCAACGGGTGGAAAGACATCTGTTCAAGCACCGTCATTTTTGGTGTCGACAAAACGTTCTAAATGCTCGTCCGCGCTCACACATCTTGAGCTAGGATCTGTTATCGCCCGTAGCAATACTTACCTGGCCGTCATCGCCCCTGGAGTTACGGCCAGCTCCTCTCACATGACCAAAATTGTACCTGAATTGCAATTTCAAGCGCTCTCTCTACTGGGGAGCAGATCTAATCCGCGCTGCTCGCCTTTACCTGTGCTGAAATAGCCCTGCAGCCACACAGAGATAAGCAAGGCAACATATACGTCTTCGCACGTCAGGCTGGAGCTCAATCCGTTCTGGGGCATCACGCCTATTGCAACGTCCATATAGCCTACGTAACTGAAGCTGCCAAAACACTGCACACTGCATAACGAAGATGGCGGGGATGTATTGGGTACAACGAGGCGAAGCCTGACTCCTGAAGTAAGGAGCCAGGCTTTTCTTTGAACCGAGTCAGCGACTAGCTAGCGGAGCAAATTGCGTTAGCCGAGCGATACATCAAGCGACGAAGCCACCATCTACCACAAGCGAATGGCCAGTGATGTAGCTCGCCTCGTCCGAGGCTAGGAAAAGCACGGCTGCGGCGACTTCGTCAGGGGTGCCCTTTCGCCGGGCAGGTATGGACTTCTTGTATGCCTCAGGATCTGCAGCACCCACACCGCGATTCATCAGATGTGCGGCATTCGGCAGAATAGACGCGGTGTTGCCGCGAATATCTGTGGCAATCAATCCCGGGCATACTGTGTTAAAGGTTACACCCGTTTCAGAATGAGATGTCGCCATTTGGCGGGTAAGGCCTATGACAGCAAACTTCGATGCAGTGTACGAAGCACCATCCGCTCGACCAACTAGCCCACCGATAGAAGAGGTATTAATCACTCGTCCCTTACCACGCGGGATCATGTGCTTCAGTGCGGCCTGGCAGCCAAAGAACGTACCTTTAAGGTTGATACCCGAAATTTGATCCCACAATTCTTCGGTGGTCTCCATGACATCAGCGAAGCCGTCATACACGCCGGCATTGTTGACCATGATGTCCAACTGCCCGAACTTATCCACGGCAGTTTGAATCAACGCTTCCACTTGAGCTTGTGAGCGAACGTCAGTACGAACGAACAGCACCTCTCCACCAAGCGCCTCAATATCCGCAACCGCCTTCGCTCCCGCCTCAGGCTGAATGCCTCCAATCACTGTTTTTACACCAGCAAGGGCAAGGTTTCGCGAGATCGCCAGACCTATGCCGGTCTCTCCCCCAGTTACGACAGCAACTTTACCGTTTAGATCAAACATGACTTACCTCGCGTAAATTCAGCTTTTCGTTAATGACTGGAGCAGACAGGTGGGGAACCCCCCAAAAAATTTATCCGTAGTGAGCACTCTCAAAGCGCATCAGCCCCTAAGAGACGAATCACGAAGACCTTGAGTTGGTCAGCGCTCACTGACGCATCACTTTGATGGGTAGCTATGCTGCCAAGCATCCCATCCAGTAGACTCCAGATAGCCTTAGTGGCAAAATCACTGTTTTGTATTTTAAACACGCCAGCTTGGCAGCCTCTGTCCAAGACGCCATGTAGCAGTCGCTCATGATCAAGTAATAAAGACTTGAGCCTACTAGCGTCACCCTCATCCAAACATCGCTTCTCCCGAACAGCCAACAGGTGAAGCTCTTTATTTAAGGATGCATGGATGAAGTATTGCTCGACGTAGGCACTCATCTGTGCCACAGGCTTGTCCGCCTTGTTCACGACGATCTTTAGCGCTGCGAGCAAATTCTGCTCGGCCTCGTAAATCAGTTCGAACAGCAGCTGCTGCTTACCGTCAATATGGTTATAGAGAGATCCAACTTGAACCCCGCTGATGTCGGCAATCCTTCGCAAACTCACTGAACCGTATCCTTCAGCAACAAATAACTTTAAGGCAGTGGCCCGGATAACCTCAGCCCTTTCTGCAGACTTCTTTTCTTTTCCGAAAGCACACGACGTGTTCATAGGGGCCGCAGCGCAAGTAATTAAGCGTTATGGAGCAGAATTGCACGTTGACTGAGTCATCGGACAGTCCGTACGAGTTAGAGTGAGTGCTAAAGCGTCACTTGAGGTGCAGATTCCAGTAGCGAGCATTTCGCCAACCGCAATCGCCGCAGCAGGGTTGGTATCGTGGCCAATTCCCAGGTAGAGCCCTAGGATCCCTTCCGGACGGCCAACATAGGGTTCACCGTTTGGAGTCAGCGGAACCATCCCAGTGAAGACACCAGGTATTCCCTGCCGTGCAGAACTGGCGCCTAAACGACTGTCAGCAGCCTGGAGCTGCACGGACAGGCCAACCGATCTGAGTAAAGGCTGGCTCTGTAGTCCCGCGCTAATAACCACTACGTCTGCAGTGAAGAAGCCGCGAGCCGTCTCGACGCCATGTACCACGTCATTCTTAACAAGCAACGTACTGACGGGATCAGTCTCGATGATGCGTACCCCTGACTTTCTGCAGCTGTCCGCAATATCCTGCGCAAAATCCGAAAGCAAAACAGAGCGCTTGCTTCCTGGACTTCTAGCATCAGTTACGAAGACCTCATCTCCGTCATCTTGACGACTTCCTCTGTACTCCAGCTCTGCAACCATGACTTCTGTGAGCGTTAGCCCCCTGTCAGTCAGCGAGCCAGATTGAGTGCTCTTGCAGTACAACAACGCTTTGGCCAGCCCAAGATTCGGGATGCTATCTGCGATAAATGCCTTCTCAATAAGCGTGACTTTGGCACCTAGCCGCTGCAGAAAATAAGCAGTGGAAAGTCCAATCAATCCCGCGCCGACGATCACAACCTCCACGCCTGTTTTCTGATTCACGTCACTCTCACCTTTCATATTTGGAAACTCTGACGCTTAGGCCCGACCTCGTGTCCGATGGCCAAAAAGACGCCTTGGAGTGGAAAACCGAAGCCATACCAATCGTACTGTTTTTTAGACCGCCTGGTCAGTATGCTGAGAAGACTGGGCTTTTGTCAACCCATAACACTCAGGCTCCCAAACAGTGCGAAGGGACAGCACAAGACTGGCTACGAACCGGGATTCCCCTTGCTTTACCTCAAAGCGACCGCGCATACTCAAACATACCCGATGGTCGTTTTTTATGATCAGTGAGTCAGTATAAGATTCACATGTGAGGTTTCGTTTGCGATTCGAATGATTGAAAGCGCGATATTTCGTTCTCAGCCATTCGAATATGTGATGTCGGGAGGTGCATTTTTTGAGTCGCCGGATAGGAGGCCTTTCAGGCATCGTTTTCCGCCGACAGCACCGTACACACCCATCTGATTTCCAACCAACAATGATGCTTTGAGGTCTGTTATGAAGAATGCGGATAAGTTTTTTATTGACGGAGCGTGGGTTGCGCCGTCACGCGATGAGCATATTGATGTCGTAAACCCGGCGACCGAACAGGTGATTGCCCGGATCGCAAACGGATGTTCGGTTGATGTGGATAAGGCCGTCGTTGCCGCGCAAAAAGCCTTTGAGTCGTTCAGTCAAACCTCCATCGAGTACCGGTTAGGGTTGCTAGTACGGATCCGCGAGGGTCTGATCAGACACACAGGGGAGATCAGTAAGTTAATCAGTGCCGAGATGGGGGCACCGATTGGATTTGCACGTGATGCACAGGCGGCGACGTGTATCGCACACGTCGACGCCATGATTGAGGTATTGAAAGATTTCAGTCTCGAAGAACGAGTTGGAAACGCGCTTATAACCAAAGAACCGATCGGCGTCGTAGGTTTGATTGCTCCGTGGAACTGGCCTCTGAATCAGGTTGTATGCAAGGTAGTACCCGCAATCGCCGCCGGCTGCACTATCGTGCTCAAACCGAGCGAAGTCGCTCCTCTAGACGCTATCTTGTTCGCTGATATCGTCACTGAGGCAGGTTTGCCTGCTGGCGTCTTCAACCTCATAAATGGAGACGGGCCAAGCGTGGGGCATGCAATTTCCTCACACCCTGGCATTCAGCTCGTTTCGTTCACAGGTTCAACTCGCGCTGGCATTTTGGTAGCTAAGGCAGCGGCAGACACCGTGAAGCGGGTCACACAAGAGCTCGGCGGCAAATCTCCAAATTTGATCCTTGACGATGCAGACCTAAGTACGACTGTGAAAGCAGGTGTTGAGGCATGTTTCAGTAACAGTGGTCAGTCATGTGATGCACCGACTTTGATGTATGTACCAGCGGCTCTCTATGAGGACGCTATTGGAATTGCCGCACAAGCTGGCTCCGCCTTAGTCGTTGGAAATCCCGAGTCGGAGCTGACAGATCTCGGGCCTGTAGCGAACCGAGTTCAATTCGAACGAATTCAGGAGTTGATTCGTTCCGGTATTACAGAAGGTGCCAGAGTTGTAATCGGTGGCCCAGATCGCCCCGCCGGGCTCGACAGAGGATTCTATGTCAAGCCGACCATCTTCGCGGACGCGACACCCAATATGCGCATAGTCCGAGAGGAAATTTTCGGCCCTGTGCTAGTGATCCTGCCCTATGAGGATGAGGAAGCGCTGATCAGACTTGCAAACGATTCGGACTATGGTCTGGCAGCTTATGTGCAATCGGGCGACCTAAGTAGGGCGCGCGCGGTAGCACGTCGGCTTCGCGCAGGCTCCATCTATATCAACAGCCCCGAATGGAACTCCCTTGCCCCATTTGGCGGGTTCAAACAATCGGGCAACGGCCGGGAATGTGGCGCCCACGGCCTGGCGGAGTATCTCGAAATCAAAGCACACGTCGGTTACTACTGATCAGTAGTAATTATTTGCAGAAAAAGGAGCGCTGAGCGCTCCTTTTTTATTCAATCGTGCCTGCCTAGATGTCTTTCAAAGTAATTCACCGCGAACGTGGCGGGAATACAAACCAGCGCATACATGAGGCCGGTGAGGCTTAGAACGGACATATATTGGAACGTCTCCGAGCCTATGTCATTGGCAGCGCTGATCAATTCCGGAAGCGCAATGGTGAAACACAATGAAGTCGCCTGAAGGATCAAGAGTGCGAAGCCTAGCAACGGCGGCAATGCAATTCGTAATCCTTGGGGTACAACGACGATACGCATAGTGTCTGAACGATTCAGGCCAAGCGTCTGTGCAGCTTCGCGTTGACCCACCGCCACAGAATTTAAGCCTGCTCGGATGATCTCGCTTGTATAGGCCCCTGTACTCCAGGCAAGCGCAGCGATCGATGCACTCAGCGAAGATAATGTCATACCTGCATTGGGCAGTCCGAAATATAGGAACTGCAACAGGATGAGTACGGGGCCGCCCCTACCCAACTCGACCAAAATCACGCTAGCCCAACGGAGTGCTTTAGTCTTGGATTCCCCCCAATTGCCCATAAGAGCCCTAGAGGTATGCCGATGAGCAAACTTAATGCTGCAACTTCCAGACTGAGGAGATAGCCGTTCCAGAGTCGCGGAAACCATTCGACCCAATCGTTGAATGTACTGATCATCGCTCGATCCTCATCCTAAGTCGAAAGTCCATTAACCGTGAAACGTAAGCCATGAAGAAGCTGAGAGCAAAGTAAGCGACGGCCGCCCAAGCATATATCTCAAGGCCTTGGTAGGTTTGCTGTGTGAGCTGATTGGCTATCAGGGCCACATCCGTCACCCCAATTGCAGAGGCGATCGCGGTGTCCTTCAGCAGACCAATTGCATAAGAGCTAGCCGACGGAAGGGAGACTCGCATTACCTGCGGCGCAAGAACGTAGCGATAGCGTTGCCAAGTCGAGAGACCAATAACCCTGCTCGCTTCTCCTTGCCCTTTCGGAACTGCCTTGAGCGCGCCCCTGTAGATCTCCGCTAGGTTGGCTGCTGTGATTAAGGAAAGACCTATGACAGCAGCCGTGAATGGACTCAACCGAATTACGTGCTGGCCAACCGCGAAAAAAACCACAAAGAGCCAAACGATAGGGGGAACGGAGCGCACGATTAAAATCAGCGTCACTCCAATGTAGGAGACGACAGAGTTGCGGGCTGATCGAAGCATGCACACTGGAATCGCCAAAAGCGCGCCGACGACAAATGAGATAACAGTGAGTGCGATCGTCCAGGGCAAACCAGCACTCAACTTTTGAATCACCGTGAGCATGTCCATCAACGGTCTCGCACAGCAGATAGAAACTGCTGAACACGCGGATGTTGTGGACTCCTCATGACCTGAGCGCTGTCGCCTTGTTCGATAATCATGCCATCAGACATGACAATTACTCGATTCGAGACGTTTTCAGCGAATCTCATCTCGTGTGTAACCACCATCATGGTCATGCCCTCATCGGCGAGCTCCCGCATCACCGCGAGGACTTCTAGCCCCACCTCCGGATCTAGAGCCGACGTAGGTTCGTCAAAGAGCATGATCTCCGGATCAAGCGCCAAAGCCCGGAGAGATGGCTATCCGCTGCTGTTGACCACCCGAACAGCGAGATGGATGTAAACCTGCCTTGCTGGCCAAACCGACCCGCTGGAGCAATTGCATCGAACGTTCGTCTGCTTCTTCCCGGCTTCGCTTGAGTACGCGCCGCTGAGCGAGAGAAACGTTCTCCAGGACAGTCATGTGTGGAAAGAGATTGAATGACTGAAAGACCATTCCGAGTTTACGATTAAGGCCCGCCAGCTGTGATCGAGTTGCGCCGACGGAGGCATCGATCGACACCTCACCGATAGTAATCCGACCCGATGTGGGAGGCTCCAACTGATTGATACAACGAAGCAGCGTGCTCTTTCCGGAGCCACTTGGGCCGATTAGGGCTACTACTTCACCACCCTTAAGTTCGAAATCGATTGATTTTAAAACAGTGATATCACCGAAACGCTTACACACTCCTTCTAGCAGCAATACGTTACTTTTATCAACAGAACTAGAAGCTGACGATGGCAACACCGTGGAAATACTGGCGCTCATAGATAACACCCTTCTGTTATAAGGATTGTGACAGGGCAATAAATAAAAAAGGGTTGCTGGTACAACCCTAAACGCTGTTGTCTACTCTTTAAAATTCTATTTCCTAACGTTCGAGTACGGAATAAAGCTCCGGTCGACGATCGCGTAGATGACGAACCTCGCCCTTTTCGCGGGAGAGGCGGAGTCTGGCTAGATCCAGTTCTACATTAAGCAAGCCGGGCTTATTCAAATCTGATTCGGCAAAAGTACCATCAGAGATGTTCATCCTGTTATCAATCGGGCACGCGACGAATGCCTTGCCCATGCAACTGACGGGGTAGTCGTTAGGAATACCGAGATCCCCAACCAATGGTGACACGCAGACATAGACTTGGTTCTCCAGTGCACGAGCATGCGCACTGAACCATTCCCGCCACGCACCGCGTTCCTCGGTCAGTGCAGGCACGAAAATTACCTCAGCCCCCGAGACACGAAGTGCCTGGTCAACTCTGGGAATTGCACGTCGTAGCAAACGAAGAGACCACACTTAACACCATCAATTTCGAATATTTCATTCAGCATTGACGCCGCTGAAGTTTTAATCGCCTTCTCGCCGCGCGTAAGGTGCACTTTGTGTTGTCGGTCTACAGACCCATCCGGCTTAAAAACGAAAGCGCTGTTAAAGCCCTCCCCATTTTCTTCATGCCAATAGGTTGCACCTACGATGTAGATGTCGTGCTCTTCGGCCAATGAGCGCAAAGTCTGAACGAATGATGGGTAGAGCGGAGTCAACACGTCCCGATAGAAAGTCGAGACAGTCTCATTGCTTACATCCGCAGCATTGGGACTCGTCCACAGCAGGCCCATTGGCAAGAACTCTGGAAGCACCAGCACTCGACTCCCCGCCTCCTTCGCCGCAGAGACAAACTCTCTCACATGCTCGGCAAATTCCTGAAATTCCTGATAGCGCCGAATCTCAAAAACAGCAATCGATACTTTCAGTTTATCAAGCATTTTGGGTGTCCTTCCAGATTTGCAGCAGTGCTTTCTTGTCGATCTTTGCAGTGGAGCCCAGAGGCATCTCGGAAAGTTGGACGAAGTGAGCCGGCACTTTGAACTCAGCAAGCTTTGACCGACAATGCGCGACCAACTCTTCGGTATCCACTTGCTTGCCGGGAGTAGTCACAAAGTAGGCGAACGGCAATTCACCAAACTTTGCGTCGGGAATACCAATGACCGATGCCAGCAAAACTCGAATTATGCTCGCAGATGACATCTTCTACTTCAGCAGGCGCGATATTCGCTCCACCTTTGATGATGATGTCCTTGATACGTCCCGTTAGGTAATAAAACCCTTCTGGATCCCGGTAACCGAGATCACCCGTCCGGAAAAATCCATCAACGAAAGATGCAGCAGTAAGTTCAGGCGCTTTGTAATACCCGCTGGTCGTGGCCGGCGCCTTAACCCAAACTTCGCCGACTTCATCGTCAGCCGCCAAACGACCATCAACAGTCATAAGTCTTACGTCCACACCAGGCGCCGCCTGACCGATTGCACCTGGCGGAATTTCAACAGCACTCGATGCATAGCGTCCAAATACCGGACGAACCTCAGTCAGCGCATAGTAATCTTCAATCTTCTTATTAAATCGACGCTCGAAGCGCTCCTTCAGATCTTTCGACAGCGGTGCGCCCGCAGATATGAAGAGCCGAATGAATGAAAGGTCGAACTGCAAGTCATTCTGCTCGGCATATTCAAGCATCATGGCAAACATGGTCGGCACACCATGGAACACGGTGACACGATGATCCACGATGGTCTTGAGCACATCTGTCGGACGGAATCTCCTGAGCAGAATGACCTCAGCACCAGCTTGGAATGCCATCGAAGCTGCAGTGGACAGTCCGTATAGGAAACCCAACGGCAACGCGACAAGTACCTTGTCTTCAGGGGTGACATTCCAAAGTTCGATTAGGGAGCGATTCCCTGCGACTTCCGCATCTTGTGTGTATCGCACCGCTTTGGGTACACCTGTGGAGCCAGATGTGTAGACAATCAAGAAGTCCGGGGTTTTGCTCTCCGGCACCTGAATAACAGCAGCACCCTGTGCTTCCTGCACGAAGGAGCTGGTGTCGAAAATCTTAACGTCTCGCCCGCTCGCTGCTTCATGCGCCGCCGGAGACAACGCGTCATCAACAAACAAGTGCTTGATCTGAGCATGATCAATAATATAAGAAGCTTCTGCGGCGGTGAGTACCGCGTTCAGTGGCACAAATGTCCCACCGATTCTTGACACTGCATAATACAGAATCATCGTCGCGCTACTGTTTTCGCAGTAGACACCCACTGGAGTATCAGCTCCCAGCCCTACGCTCAACAAGCGAGCCACAACCTGGTCAACCTCGTGCACTAACGCTCTATAGCTGAAAGTTTCGCTTTCAAACCGTAGAGCGACTTTTTCCGCACCGCTGCAAGCGAGGGCTTGGATACCACTGAATATCATGACAAAACCTCAAAGAAACGTTAGTGCCGAGTTGACCGAAGGAATCAAACAGGCTTGCAGTGCATCATCACTTTCCATTCACCTTCCTGTACTGACTCACCACGTTGGTTGACCAGAGAAACCAGGAAATTGACGATACCTACTGTAGGCTTTTTGGTCTCACGTTTGGAGCCCACTTTTGGTGCACGTGAATGGTATCCCCAATCTTGATCGGGCCGCGCAAATCCCAGGTCATGCCCAAGAATGCTATAGCGGTACCCTCTTTGATCCCAAGACGGCTTTCCAGACCAGTCGCGATCGCGAAGCCTGCTGGGCCATGCAAGATACGGCCACCGAAGACCGTGGTCTTGGCGAACTCTTCATCTGTGTGGACTGGGTTATGGTCGCCCGTCAGCGCGGCGAACATCACAATGTCAGCTTCGGTGATAGTACGGCGCGGGGAATTCCACTCTTGGCCTACCTCCAACTGATCGAAGTACAGAGCATTTTGGCCGATTCCGCTCAAACTATTGGCTTGGACTGCGCTATTCATTCTTGTTTCTCCAGATTAAAGAGACTTGCTCTTGATATGTTTGGTGGCGGAGCCCATGGTCATGAACTCAACACCTGGTTGTTGCATGTGCTTAATCAAACTTTCAAGCATTACAATACGTGGCCCTCTACCGATGATTTCAGGATGACAGGTCAACGTGAACACACCACCGACCTGATGCGCATAGTCGAACTCTGCCGACCAAGCTTCATAAACATCCTTCGCCAAACGGAGACCAGTATTCAAAGGTCGGGGAGAAAACTGAAAGTAGGGATAGTCATCCAACTCCCAAGCGACTGGAAACTCCAGAACTTGGCTCTGTTCCCCATGAGTAAATATTTCTTCACTCAATTCATCTTTTTTACGAGCGTAGAAAGTTTCGAAGTCATTCGACATAAGGCTACTGTCGTAGATCAACCCAAACTCTTCGAGCAAATCGATTGTGTTGTCACTCAGATCCCAAGCGGGTGATCGATAACCCACCGGTCGAACACCGGTGACTTTTTCAAGCACATCAATACTTTGAGAGAGCAATCGTCTCTCTTCCTCTATGGGCAGCCCAACAGGCGACTCGTGGATATAACCGTGACAAGCGACTTCGTGCCCCGCAGCGACAATTCGCTTCACCAGCTCAGGATAGGTCGTGGCCGTGTGTGCCGGCACGAAAAACGTTGCTGGAACCTCGCAACGCGCTAATACGTCCAGCAATCTCGGAATGCCAACATTTGCACCGAATTCACCCCGAGACAGTGGCGTCGGAGAAACTTGCTTAAACGTACTCAGCCAGATAGCGACGCCGTCGAAATCGAAGGTAAGGCAAGCGATGGTCATCATTGTTCCTCAATCAAAGCCAGTTGCTTAGACGATGCGAGCTTTTTCCTCCACGGCCTAGCCGCTACCGGAAGTCGCATCGCACACGCTCCGGTAGGCCTACTGGAGGCAAGCCCAAGAAATAAACCCGGCGTAATAAAAAAAGACCGCCCGGTCAGTATGATTGAATTGGAAGCCTTGTCAATAGCCTGGAAAGGTCTCCAATCGGCGGCCTGCTGCCCTTCTGAGGTACATCTTCAGGGCCGTCTTGCGCACGGGTAACACAGAAGATTAGAATTGATACCGATGAGTCTAATTTTTAGGCCAAACGTTCAATCTTCCGACTTTAAGGTGTCTCATGATCAACGCAATCAATGCTGGGCCCGGCTATCCAGGCGTTTCTATGTCTATGCGCGTGGTCGATGGAGAGCTGCTTTTCATCACTGGCCACGCTCCTGTTGACAGCGAGGGTGACGTTGTAGACGGCGATTTCGAAGCTCAAGCTGTTGCCGTGTTCGAAAATCTACGCATCACGCTTGAAGCCGCTGGAGTAGGGTTTGAGGCTTTAGCACGCATGAACACCTACCTGACTGACGTTTCGCCTGAAACCCTTGCAGTCTTTAAAAAGTACGAAATCGCTACGTCAACATGGACTGTCCACCCGCCAATACCTTGCTGAAGGTCGCCGGGCTCTATGACGAGCGAATTCGAATCGAAATCGACGGCGTGGCTGTTCTCCCTCGATCCTAAATGATCTAACCGCCAGCACACTTTGCGAGCGGACGACCCTCAACGATTTTGAAGTGACCGCCGAGCCCGCTAACCCACACGAAGGTAAATTTGACTTGGCGGTACAAAAAAAGACAATTCCTGAGTCCTGGATCATCGTTCAGCAACGCCGGGACTTCGGGTGAACCTGAAAGGAAGAAATTATCGATGATCACCTACAGAGGTGTCGTATATCCGGCACAGACCGATGCAATGGGTCATATGAACGTTCAGCACTACGTAGCGTCATTCGACCAGGCATTCTGGCACCTAGTAGACCAATTGGGGTACGACGCCGAGTGGCGACTAACTCGCAATCAAGGCTGGGCCGACGTTCATTACGAAATCGACTTCCGATCAGAGCTTCATGTGGGATCCGTTTTTCACGTCGACAGTACGCTCAAGAAAATCGGCCGTACGTCGATGATCACTCATCACGCTTTGTTTGATAACAAAAAACGGCTCTGTGCAGAAATAGCCATGACGTCTGTTTATTTTGATCTTGAAGCCCGAAAGGCTATCGAGATACCTGAACTTATTCGTGCGTCTGCATCGTCATTGATCGAGACGCTAACTGCTTAATACTATCTGGTGTATCCCAATGAATGTAGATCTGCGTGAGCAGCTTAAACAGAAAAAGCAAGCATACGTTCAAGATGAAATCTTGTCGTCCGCAGCAACCCTCTTCGCAGAGAAGGGGTTTCGGGCGATTACAATCACTGATGTTGCTGCACGCTTGGGCTACACCAAATCTGTTGTTTATTACTACTTTAAAAACAAAAATGAAATCCTGTGGCAGATCTTTAATCGGATGTACGAGAAATACCAGGCCACCATTGACGATGTCCTTTCCCAAGATCTTCCTGCAGATGAGGCGCTACATCGAATCCTTCATAGCCATGCATTACATGTGATGAAGCAAAAGGATTGGACGGCCATCTACTTTCGGGACGAGAGCGAACTTGAACCTGAACAACGACTGCTGAGCCGCAAACGCAAGCGCGAGTACGATGCAAAAATCGAGTTAGTTTACCAGCGCGGTATCAATGAACAGAAGTTTAAGGATGTACCGCCCCATATCGCCATTTCGGGCTTCATGGGCATGTGCAATTGGCTACACACCTGGTTTAATGAGGAAGGGACTCATACCCCTGAGCAGATTGCCGACTACTACTGCGACCTCATGTCCGGAGGCTATTTGCAATAAGCATTGAAGATATTTAGAGGTATATGAATAAAGCGCGATATTAATCGCGCTTTATTTTCAGATCAATTTAGCCTGGGTGAAATCCTCAGAGAAATTGCGACGCTCGCGAGCGTAGTCAACCTGCTCATCTGGGATGACCCGAATGCGGACTTTACTCTGCAACTCTTCCGAGATATGAGCGATGACACCAGGCATGGTAGAGATTACGGCCAAACCAGTCATCTCGGCAGGAGTAAAGCCCATCTGCGCCAGAATGGCACCCATCATGCCCACCTCGTTGATAACGATTTCGGGCTTGTTAGCTTGAGTGGTAAATGCTTTGTGAACGGCTTCATACCACTCACAAACGTCTCCCCAGACTCCTGTTTCGATTGCCAGTTGCTTCAATTGCTGAGCACGTGGATCGGTGTACTTGAAAGCAGGATGACCCAAGCCAGGTACGCGCTCCTTACGCGCTCGCATTCCCTCAACCAAGCTATTTGCAGCCTCATCAAACGAATCAGCTTGTTTGGCGGCTCCGATGGTTGAGTTTAAGAAGATTCCAGTCTGATCCGGAGCCAGGGAATACTCCCCGCTGATAGCACTGCAGTCGCCAACCCTGCCACCATGGACGGATTACTCGATACGCAGAAGCGTGCGGCAGCAGTGCCTGGCTTGCGTAGCGAGTAATCAAGTACAGAACACAACACACCGTCAATCATCTTCGACTGACCAGCCGACGGAAGCTCGCCGCGAATCAGGAGATAGGTTGCGTCGGCAAAGTTCAGCTTGCCGATTAAGTCACCCAAATCATAACCACGGATATAAACAGTATTGTCCTGAACATCGCTGACCGCGCTGCTCCAGTACTTAGGGGTCTCGTTCATTCTTCATTCCTATCTACGTACGACGCCAAGCGAAAAACCCGACATTGGATGATGGTATCCGAGCATAATCATACTGTCTAGCCGGTCGGTCTTTTTGACTGACCGATAGGTATGTTATTTCTGTACTCAATTTAAGGCTTCTGACAGTCGGCTCAGATAATCCAAGGGATCGATTGCGGCTCTGTAGCCAGGTTCCGAGCGGGAGGAAAATGACCGTCTGGCACGCGGTCATCCAGAAATCGTACGAACTCGCCTAGCGCTCTAGCTGCGGCGATACTATGAGCCAGATCACCGCTTTGACTGACGGTAAATACATTTTTCACACCATCGAGAGGCTCGATTCCTGGCCAAGATGGCCGCTCCAGCGCTTGGGCAGTACTTTTGCCTACTCTGAGTAGTTGCCCGAAGAAGGAGCGCTTGGATTGAGCCGGACGGATCTCATCCCTTCTCTTAAGAATCTGTGTTGCTCGCTCAAAAGACAGATATCGACCAAAAATCCCCATCGAGGAAACTGGGTATTCACTTGGTGACTCACCCAGCTGGCAAGAACCCGAAGCGTAGTCACCGCCTAGCACCACCATGTCATAACGACGCGTAACTTCGCCCAGGGCCATTTCGTATTGGTTTTCAACGCAACGAAGCTGGTCGAAATTTTGATCCCGGAAAATCTTACCCCGCGCTCAACAAACGACTCAATAAGCCCGCCGCTCAACGTTCTGGGATAGATGGATACATCTTGCAAAAACCTGATAGCCGCCAAGGTTCCCAATGGAAACCCCATGCTCCTCACATTTCGGGAAAACTCTACAAGCAAGCCTTGTGCCCTGCACTCGTCTGCGAACTGCCCCAAGGCGTCTACATACTCCGGCCGGCACTCAAAAATCGTGGAGCCAGCCTCAGAAGCGAGCATTTTTGCACCGAGGTCGATAGCAATCTCTCGCAGCTCAGCAACACCCTGAACCGCAATCTTTTTCGCAAATGGGTCTCGCTGGAGACACAGCCAAGTTGAGACGATATGGTTGGACGCTACTTTTGGCGCGCTCGAATCAGAGAAGTAGATGTCTGCTTTTATGCCAAAACGCTGCAGGTAGTAACCGTAGAGCAGCACCTCGATACCGTCACCAAACACCGCCACTACTTTTGCAGCCAGCCCGCCGTTCATGCCCCGCCCCTTCGCATCCAGAGTCATCGATGCCTCTAGTAGGAACTCGAGGCAAATACATACCTTACGGTATTTTTTTCTGTACCGAAGGTATGTCAAAGCCTGTTGAACCGTCAAGCACAAGCATTTAGCAAACGATACCTCTCGTCGGTGTGCATGCATTGGGGCGGCTCAGGCCGACGGTCATAGGTAAAAGCCATACAGCCATGGGGATTTCACATTCTTCTTGCCAGCGCCAGGATACGCGCGCAATACTTCGTACCCGATAGTCGTTTTTAGTGACCGTAAGGTCTAATTCAGTCTTTCGCCTGCTCAAGACACGCCATCAATCAACGACAACGCCATCCCGGCTTGAGGACTTACGATGTTTGGTAATACGTCCATACGAACCAGAATTACGGCACTAAGTCTGATCAGCATGACTGGTCTGATTGGGGCGATTACCCTAATAAACATTCAACAGAATGCAGCAGCAGGGTCACAGACCGCTCTTGCCAGCCGCCAGGCCATCGAGAGAGCAATCGAGGGGCGACTGGAAAGCGCCGCCGCAGCACAAGCCATTCAAATAGAAAAAATATTCAGTGACAAGTATGCAACTCTTGGGCAGCTTTCAATCAATTTGTCCGGAATAAAAACGGTCTCTGACACCTACTCCACTGCGCCAGACTTATCCAGATTTGCCGCTGATGACGCCGTGAAATCAACCTTCACAAACGACTCTAGTTTGTTGGGTGTTTGGGGCATCTTGGAGAGAAATGAGCTTGGAAACGACAACGACTTTATCAACGCAACCAAGTACGGCTCAAACGATAAAGGGCGATTTGCTAGTTATTGGAACAGATCGACGGGTACCGTTACAAATGCCCCAACCGACGAAAGCATGATGTATGACGAAACATTAGGGGAAAGCGGCCTCCCATTTAATTATTTCTACACCTGCCCAGTACAAAGTGGTGCTGCGTGCCTCGCACCTCCATTTACAGCTAACCTTGGTGGCCAAGACATACTTATGACCACCTTATCACTACCAGTCAAAAAAAATGGAGTGGTTACAGGGGCAGTAGGTGTCGATCTTGCACTGACGGACTTGCAGAACCTGGCACTTACTGCGAAAAAATCTGTACAACGGGGCAGGTGAAATATCAATTGTCACCAGTTCCGGCATTGTCGCGGCATACACCCCATCATCTACAAAGCTCGGGTCGTCCGATCAATCCCTAGGATTACCTGACATAAAGCATTTCGCTAATAAAAGTAATGAGAAAAGCTTCTCATTTTTTAGCGACGACCAATCACTGAAAATAATCTCGCGCATCAATGTTGGCAAAAACATCGAACCATGGTGGATCGCGCTGGAGCTTCCCAAATCGATTGTGCAGGTTGAGACCGATAAGCTCGAACAACTCCATCGCGACCTACAGCTTGCCTCCCTGATCAAAGGTATAATCGTCGCATGTATTGCTGGGTTGATAGGCGCGGTATTAATGTGGTTCACCGCATCTAGGATCACAACGCCAATCCGCGAAGTATCAAGCATGCTCCGTGACATCGCCTCAGGCGAAGGTGACCTGACTAAACGTTTGAGCTACTCAAAGGATGATGAGCTAGGTGAAGTAGCAAAGTGGTTCAACTTGTTCCTAGACAAGCTGCAGCCCATGATGAACACCATACGCAAGGGTATAGACGAAACACGCCTTACAGCCCATCAGTCATCCAACATTGCTCAAGAAACTAGCAAGGGGATGCAGGCCCAACTCATGGATATCGACCAAGTCGCGGCCGCATCGAATGAGATGACAGCAACTGCTCAGGAGGTAGCGGGTAACGCAGCAATGGTTGCGGTAGCAGCTAATGATGCTGAGCGTGCCGCTCAGACCGGACATGCGTTGCTCGATCGCTCTAATGAAAGCCTTCTAGGTCTCACTGCTGGCCTTACGATCTCCGTAAATGACGCGCAAGCTCTGGCAGCAAGCAGCGAAGAGATTGGCAACGTCCTGGAGGTCATTCGGGGTATCGCGCAGCAGACAAACCTTCTCGCACTCAATGCTGCAATTGAAGCAGCACGAGCAGGAGAAAGTGGTCGAGGCTTTGCCGTCGTGGCTGATGAAGTACGAAGCTTAGCGATGAGGACATCCGACTCGGTCGAGGAAATCAGAATTGTGATCGAGAGATTGCAAGTCGGAGCGAACACCGTCACGACAGCCATGCAGGATAGCCAATCAAGGGCGACAGCCAGCTCAAAGCGTATGGAAGAGACCGTGGCATCGTTTGCTGAAATTACTCAGGCAGTTTCGAAAATTCAAGATATGACGCATCAAATTGCTACGGCTGCAGAAGAACAAAGTGCCGTAGCTGATGACATAAACTGCAACATCAGCAATATTCGCCTAGTAACACAGGATCTAAATGAAAGAGCCAGCAACTCAGCTTCACTTAGCGAACAACTGAATACCTTGGCCGACAAACAGTTCGAGCTAGCCAAGCAATTCAAAACTTAATGTTCAGCTTTCAATGACGGGATATTGGAATCGATTACTGACGCTCTACGACGATCCTCGGTAGCCTTCGATTTCCTGCCCACTTGGCTATGGGCGATCAGCCAGTTCGAGTGCATCAGCGTTTGTCTGCACAGAGTAGTACCCAAAGTTAAAGGATATATACCTTGAATCGCTTGTCACTACCGCCACTGTCAGCGCAAGAGCTCAAGTGCACGGTCGACTGGGCAATTGCCTCACGCCGCAGCATCAGAGCCTTTCTCCCAACAGCTGTGCCATCATGAAGAAATTGAAGCGATTTTAGATATCGCTCGCTTCAGTGCCTCGGGTGTGAATATGCAGCCATGGCGCGTTCACGTCGTAACCGGTGACGCCAAAGATCGGCTGTCTACGGCGATCGCCGCTATCGACAACGATCCGCAGCTCAGTAGTGATATGCAAGAACCTTACAAATACTACCCACGCGAGTGGAGTCACTCCCTACGTTGATCGCAGGCGTAAGGTGGGTTGGGATCTCTATGGGCTGCTGGGCATTACCAAGGGTGAAAAGCAACGCATGCACCAACAGCACGGGCGTAACTACCGATTCTTCGATGCCCCGGTTGGTCTGCTGTTTACATTGGACAAAGGGCTTGAGCAAGGCAGCCTCCTGGATTACGGCATGTTCCTGCAAAGTGTCATGCTGGCTGCACGTGGCCGAGGCTTGCACACATGTCCGCAGGCCGCATTTCTCAAATACCACAATGTCATCTCAGACGTTCTAAACATCCCAGCCGAGCAGATGCTGGTATGTGGCATGAGTCTTGGTTACGCCGATCCCGTGGCTATTGAAAACACACTGGTAACGATGCGTGAGCCAGTCAGTGTTTTCGCAGTTTTTCACCATAATAATGAGACCTGCCCATGATTATTTCCCGATATAAAAGCAGGAAAGCACTGGCCCTTTAGGATTTCAATGTCCAAGTCTTTTGGCCTGAGTAGCGCTTTGAGCTGCTGAATCCCTCTCTGATCGGCGGTAATCGCCTTGGCCCCCTCCGGGGTCGAACCCAAGCGTTCTTTACGAACATGGCCGACCCAACGGCGCAAGGCGGTAGGGGCCATATCCAGGCTGGTACGGACATGGGGAACTGACTGGCCATCGTCCAGCACCATGCTGGCGGCTTTGAGTTTGAACCTTTGAACTCACTGAAATAAGATCTACGCATATCCAAACACATCAGATTTGGACGCTATCATAGCGCCCGATTGAAGTGTCCAAAATCATTAGGTGAGTTTTGGGAATCCTGCGCAGCTAACGTTGGCCAGGGTCGAAGGTGGCGCTCGGGGAGCACGGGCCGGTTTAGCGGTACTAAGGGAGTACTAATTTCAATAGATGTCAGGTGGCCAACACACATGCTGGTTGGTGCCAATTTTTAAGCCTCAGTACCTCAGCAGCTATAAAAATCGATCTGGGGATAAAAAACTGATTTTTTCGGAAGGAAAACTCCCTCTAGAAAGCCTTATGCATCTGCCGTAGATTCTGATAAAAAGAATGTCTTCAGCACGTGCTACCCAGGGAAGCGAAATGCAAAGGATTTTTCGGAAATGAGGTTAATTTTAGATTCAATACGCTTTGTAGGCTTCCAATCATCTGAGAGAGAAGCAACTGTCAAGTTTTCAGGATCACAAACTTCAATAATTTTTGGTGACAATGGAAGTGGAAAAACTACATTCCTAAAACTGATACATGCCGTTCTATCTAAGGATGATGGAGCTTTGGCCAGGGAAAATGTTAACTCCATAATTATTAGCTTCGTCGATGAATTTGACGAAAGTCATGAAATTGCTATTCACGCCTTCATGGAGTTTCATGAAGAAGAAAATATATCTGCAATTCACTCGTATGACTGGGAAGAGTTTGATGACTGCCCGCTAGCCAGCACTAGGTCTCTGTCAATGGGAGTAGACAGGGGGATAACTATTCAAGCTGCGGCAGTCGAAAGCACTGATATATATAGATTTCTTTCGAATCATAGCAAGATCGATCTAGGTCGTGCAGCTACTCATGAGCTATCCGAGCAACTTGCATCGTACCTGACTAGACAAGGCACCGTCAGAAATCGAAATATCCGTAGAGGCAAAAAGAACGAATTGCAACTAGAGCGCGATCACGCCTTCCTTCAAAGCATAAAGACTAGCAACATAGAACTATTGCTAATTGATCGATATCGACTAGCTCGAGATTTTGCATCAGAGCAAATTCAGAATGCGCTATTTGATACGTTAGCAATAGCTATCGACTCAGAGGCTGAAACTCCCACAGCTTTCAGTGTACCAAGTGACTTAGGCGCACAAATAGCTGCAGGCAAAGATCGAATTATTGAAGCTCTCGAAGACGGCCCAGATAATAATTTCAAAAATAGGATTGTAGGTATTCTAGCAAATATTGATTGCGAAGAGGATGCTTATTCGGCAACTAATAATCCTATCCTTTGCCAACTAATCTGGAACATGCTCAAAGAACTCAAGCTTGAAAAACAGCTGTTAAACTCGATCAATATATTAATAGAAACCTTCAACTACTTTCTTGGCGAAGGTAAAGCGATCAGTATAAGCAACGATGGAGTTTGCTTAACCGTTCGTGGAGAGGAATTTGGGCTTGACACCCTTTCCAGTGGTGAAAGACATTTATTTACGTTCCTTGCACTCGTAGTAATTGATGCACGAGACAGAGATTTTCTGATCATAGATGAGCCGGAAATTTCACTCAATGCTGCATGGCAACGTAGCTTGGTTAAGCTCCTCGAAGATTTAGCGCCCGATACTCAAATTATATTGGCATCTCACAGCCCGATTCTTGCAAAATGTCAACCTTCATCGTTGGTAGAATTAGATCCTTATGAGAGCAGCCATGAGTAAAAAAACCTCTAGTATGGCTTTTTCCGCAGACGAACTATTAAACCTTGCAATCATGACAAAAATCCCAATATTGATAGTAGAGGGTATAGATGACGTACCTATCTATGAAAGAATATCAATATCAATCAACGTTGAATGCGACATTTATGCCTCTGAAACTTTGCATGGTGGGCGAGAGGGCTGCAACGGCGTCATCGACAATATAAGGGATATACGCTTGGTGTCGTCAGACATACCTGTGGAGAAACACATACTAGGCATTATTGACAAAGACGCACGATACTACCGCAAAGAAATGCCTGAAGACCCTGCAATATTTCCTCTGAATTACTATTCCATAGAAAGCCACTACATAAATTCATGCTCAATACGATATCTAATTCCAAGATTTACAAACGCCACGTTGAAATTGACAAAAGATGAATTTATAAAAAAATCTTCGACCAAAGCAGTCAGCAGCTAGAGTTTCTATACTACTTGTCTTTAGAAGCCTTGAAAAACGCATGCGACCGCAACTATAACGCCGAATATGGATATTCAAAACCGATCAAGGCTATCTTAAATCAAGGCCTCGATGCCAAAGCAAGAGAAAAAGCGAAGATCTTGATAGCTTTGCCACCACACTTGGACTATCCAATTCAATGGATTCAATACTTAAAATATGCAAAGGGAAGTGGATACATGAAGTTTACTCTGACATATTATATGATCAAATTAAAACTCTTCCCGCTAGATGTTATGAATCAAAAATACCTCAATGTCAATCGTGCACGAATGACGAGCCCGCAAAATGCTTGTACAGAAACCCTTCCTTTATTAGCCCCGATATACTGAGGACTCAAGCATTTCAAAACACCGACATCGACTCCCTGCGCTACATAAAACAAAAAATACTTTCTTTAGTAGGGCGAACATTTAACTAAAACTCAATCTATAGACAAATTTTCTAGACTCAACGCCTTTAATGATTGAATCACCAAATATATAGATGGCATTCCAGAGCTTATGATCAGTAATAATTAATTCTGACCATAAGCGCCCACAACCGTGCTGTTCAATGTTAGGCGGAGGCAGTGCGTTTCCTGCGCGTTAGAGAGGGTCAGTTGCAATAAACCGTCCAAAGCTGATCCACCCGAGTCGTAAAGCTCTGACTCATCATCTCCCTCCGCATACCCCAATCAGGGTCAATCGGCACGCTCGCGAGACGCAATGTTCCCCTACCCCACCTGCAATTAATGGCATCCAGAACACCCATCACTTTCTCGGTGGCTACCGGTTGAGAGATCGAAAAGAGATCTTCCGTGTACTCACCTTTTTGGCAAAGGTTGAGCAGGAGTACCTCAGCCTTGCTGTACTTGAACCCTGGTCGGAACACACGATCAACAGCCTCCATTGCAGCCTTGGTCATCAATCGCACATCGTCAGTTGGATACGCCAATTCAACCAGAACACCATTGGCGTATTTTGCTTCCTCTGGATTGAACATACCGGTGCGAATACTGACCCTTATCTTTTTGCACAGTGATTGCTGCGCGCGGAGCTTTTCAGTCGCTCGCATCATGTACGTCGCGACGGCCTCTTTGATCGGAGCAATCTCGGTGAGACGCTTGCCAAACATCCGGCTGCAGCAGATCTCTTGCTTCGGTGGGTCAGGTTCATCGAGCTCAAGGCATGGCGTACCCGCGAGTTCCCGTGCCGTCTTCTCAATCACTACGCTGAATTTCTTGCGCAACGTCCAGGGATCGGTTTTGGAGAGATCCCAAGCTGACTTAATGCCCATACCTTCCAAGTGAAGAGTCATCTTGCGTCCGACACCCCAAACGTCTGAAACCGGGCATTTCTTCAGCACCCACTCACGCTTAGTTCGGTCGCGAAGGTCGACGACACCTCCGCTCTGGGCTTGCCATTTTTTCGCCGCATGATTGGCTAACTTGCTGAGAGTTTTCGTCCCGGCAATACCTACTCCGACAGGGATGCCAGTGCTTCGATAAACCTGCGCACGGATCCGTCGCCCTAGCGCCTCCAAATCACCTGGAACGCCAGCTAAATTAGCAAAGGCTTCATCGATGCTATAGATCTCGACGGCGGGTACCAGCGACTCGATCACACTCATCACACGCTCGCTCATATCGCCGTAGAGCGCGTAATTCGATGAGAAGGCCACGATGCCGTGCTGCTTGAGTTTGTGTTTGATCTGGAAGTAAGGCTCACCCATCTTCACGAATGGTTTCGCGTCATAACTGCGAGCGATGACGCAGCCATCGTTGTTGGACAAAACCACAATGGGGGTCTTCGCCAGGTCTGGGCGAAAGACTCGCTCACAGCTCGCATAAAACGAGTTGCAATCGATCAGGGCGAAGACTGGATCAGGCTTTCGGATCATGGGCACGCACACTGAATGTCACCACACCCCAGATGATCAGCTCATCGCCTTCGAGGATGTATCGCGGCGGGTAACCTACGTTCTCGGACATCAAGATGATGTTGGGCCCGCGCTTGCAAAGGCGCTTGCAGACCGGCTCGCAATTCACAGCCGCAATCACGATGTGTCCATGCTCAGCGGTGATCGAGCGATCAACCACAGCCATATCACCATCGAATATCCCAGCACCTTCCATGCTGCGTCCTTCGATGCGCACCAGGTAGATATGCGGTGCTCGAATGTCCAGAAGCTCGTCGATGGAGATGTGTTGCTCGAGGTGATCCGCAGCCGGGGATGGGAAGCCTGCCGGGACTTTAAACGAGTAAAACGGAAGCTGAACTCCCCTGCTGTCAACGGGCCGAGAATGGTGACGCTCATGATGCATGCCTTGATCGAGACTGTATATGCATACAGTTAACGTCGAAGCGTGCTTGCGGTCAATCTTGGGGGAGGAAAATTGCGACCGATGGATTTGGTAGTAGCCATTCCAGAGGTTGGCGAAGAGGCCGCGCGAGCTGAGTCATGATCGGTTTCGGGGTGCCGCCGCCAGATGCGAAATCGCGTTCAAAACACACTAAAACACTGGAGGCTCCCAGCCATTGAAGTGTTTCAACGCGTCCAAATCCCCGATCAGTTCTTTTGCTTGAGCCAACCGCTCCATAACGACTTTCCGTTCCTCTTCACCAAGCTTATGTGCGCATCTCTCAATGTCGTCAAAAAACACCTGAATGCTGTTTACCTTTTGCCCAAGTCTGTATCACAGCCTCTAGCTGGTCACGGCTATCTTGGATCACTTTGAATCGACGTTTTTCGACTTCCTTTCTTTGCCATTCGGCTATCTACAATTGCTGCTTCTGCCATTCAAGGTCGGCCCTTTCCCGCTCAACTTCGACTTTTTGGCAAGCCCGGGGGCTTCAGCAATCAAGTGTTTTACGATGCTTGGAATTTTGCTGATTAAATCGCCAGGTTTGTCCTCGCTCCAGCGATGAATCCAATCTGCACGGTAGTAAGGCGAATAGACTTGGAGGCAGAGGCGACCGGTAGGCATATCGGTACTCATTACCCACCCATCACGATAAGGAGAGCGACGTTGATTGGCCGGAAGCGAACTCAGCCGAACGTACTCCTTGTCTACGTGCTTAACCTCGACGTACTCACTGATCTCGTAGATGGTCAAACCAAAAGCTATGGCTCCGATGTAAACCACCGTAGGACGTTGCGGCTGCCACAGTGAAGGGTGTATGTACCTCGTCGAAGCCTTTTCCCTATGGTCAACTGACTCACGATTCATATGTGTAGCAGGATCGCTGAGCGCTACTGCAAGGCCTTCTTTCATCAGAGCCAAGTACAAATGGTTTGCAAAGCCGACCGCATGGGCGATCCCGGTGCGGCTCACAATTAAATCAGCCATGGAACGTTTCGTGGGCCGTAAATATCCATTCTCGCTTTCCCGAACCTTCTTAAAATGTTCTTCAATATCTAGTAAAAGCGGGTGCCTGCGAGGCAGTGCAGCCGAAGTTGTAGTCGTCTTCCGGCTTGTTTGCTGACGTCCTTTTGGCAATGAACGAGAAACCCGAAGAGGTGCTCCGTTTCGACTCCACGCAGTCAGATCGCCTGGCCGAGATTCAGGCAGCGCTGGACGAGCTTGACCTTTTCCCGCTGCAACTTGAGCCCAATACCCAACCGGTGGACGAGGAATACTTAAGCTGGTGAATACTCGTGCCAAGTAGCTAGAAGACACCCCATATCGTTCGCCGATTTTGGTCATGGGTGTCGACCAAGCCTGTTCGTAAAGCGATTCTCTTGTCACAACATCGTCGGACAAGTCATCGGCTGGAATGGGAGCGCCGGGAGTATCTTCCATAGGAGAGAGCTTCGGTCATTTGGTGGGTCTCGACTGAATCATCATAGCCCATGGGTTGTGACGATTCAGCGGGGTGGCTCGTTAACCAACCAATAGGCACTGGCTGCCCCACCCTGCTTCGCGTAGCTGCTGCAGAAAGCCATAAGGTCACTAAGATGAGCATCGATAGCGGAGCGGAGAATACCGGGCTGAAACCCAATATCTGCAGGTTGCCCAAGAGTTCAAGCGGGGTGAACTCTGACCGTTTTCGCTTAGCCGCCGCCATTGCTGCAAATCGCTTCTTCGCGTAAGCGGCTAGCCGTGTGAGTTGTATTTTCGGGGCTGCTGCCCGCAGCATTTGGGCTCAGACGAATATCGAGGGTTTCATCTCTCACCGGCTGGCGCGGGCTGAATCTGCCTGGCTGAAACGTATATCAAGAGTTTCATCTCTCGGCCTCGTGGCCGCGACCAGCAGACTCGGGCCTTAGACGAATATCAGGGGTTTCATCTCTCGGCTCCCTGCCTGTATTGGGCCCGCAAACACGGGCTCAGACGATTATTGGGGGTTTAATCTATCACCCGGCGCCAGGAGCCAAATCAGCCGGGAGAACCGAATATTGAGGGTTTTATCTCTCGGCCCGGGAGACATCTAGACCAGCAAAATCAGGCCTCACACGAATACCGGGGAGCTTCATCTCTCACCGGATGGCGCGGGCCAAATCATCTGGCTGATATGAATATCGAAGGTTTTATCTCTCGGATTGCGAGGCTGGTGAGCAATACGACAGCCAGTAACCGGCCATATAGTGTGCGCATGATAGCCTCATCTCAGATGTCAACATCCTGAGAATCCATCTTGAGAACAACCAGCATACCTAACGATTTCGATGCATTGATCAACGCACCAAAGTTTTCGGACGATCCTATTGGGCGCCGCCAAAAGAAACGGTGGCACCTGATCGCCGGCGACATTTACAAAAGCACCTCCATTGAGGCGTTGCTCGAGGCAAGGGGCAAAGCTGAAGGCTACATCCATGGCTTGGTGGATGCCGGGCATCTGTCGACGAGAGACATCGACAGAGACTATTTGATCCTGTGCATCGTGCAAAGGCGGCGGGAGTTTTTGCATAAATTGTTGAGCGAGTTCGGCTACTGAACCCGATCTCTAGTCTCGCGGTAACAGACAATTGCTTAGGGGAATCACAAAAGAGAGCCAACCAAATGAAGGGCTCCGAATTGCTGCTTCGGAGCTCCTTGACTGAGTACTCAGATACGCTCGCCGGTGCTCAAAAATTTAAGAAAACTTACCCGCCCCACACCCCGCATGAAGCTTGCGACGACGTAATTGCCTCCTCGTGTTTCAAGCAGCCAGAAACGCCCTTCTTTTCGCACGGTGTGAATTTTTCCTGTGCGCAGAATGGCGCCATCTGCTTTGCGGTAGCCCTCGTGTTTCTCTGCATGTTCAAAAGAAACACCTGCACACGTATCCTCGGCGATGAAAGCGTCACTAATGAAAGCGGTAATTGGCACGCTGTACTTTCGGTCGCTCGCTCGCACCAAGCGACTCAGCTGAAAGTCACTCACATCCTTACCGTGAATCTCGACTGCAATTTCTTCAGGCATCCGGCCAAAGCTCCATAACTATTCAATATGTGTTTGCGGCGTCCCAATTCACCCAGCGGACATCGAAAACGCGGCAGCCGAGCTTGCTTCTTTTCTTTGGCCTGCTGCAAGAAGTAGGTACACCGTATTTTTGGTTTCAAACATGCAGCCTTCAATGAAGGATTTTCCGAAATTGCTGCGTACCCACATGCCGGGCTGGAAACGACCTCCGCTGTCCAGGACTATCTCGTGAGCGAATAGGGTCATGGGAAGCAGGCCGAGCTTCGTGAGCTTTTCCTTTTCATCAGGTGTCACGGTGAGGTCGATCAAAGTCCACTGGCGAACGATGCAGAATGCTTTGCCTGGGAATGACTTTGCTGCCAAGGAAATTAGGTCTTCCTGAGAGCCTTGCCAACCAGGAGTTTCCCCTTCGGTTCCGTAGAGCAGTTGAGCGATTTCATCCAACGTGACCATAGCAATACCAAGGCTCTCAAATCTCAATCAAAAAATTCGGATCAAAACCTGTTTTTTGATTCGGATACCCGCGCGGATTGGAAACCACCCGGCAACCATTCTTGATGAAATCCGCTGCGAAATGCGTATGCCCGTAGACCCAAAGATTGGCCATACCCAACAACTCTGGCCAATCATTGGCATAGGCCGCAATCAGGTCTTCAGGAAGCTCATCACCTAAGTGATCCAAGGCTGGAGCATGGTGCGTGACTACAACTGTTTTGCCGTTGAAAGGCTTTTCTAGTTCTTGAGTCAGCCAAGCATGCGCGGCCTTCGATTTAGCTATCAGGTCATTCGGGCGTAAGCGTCGAAAGCTTTCATCGATTCTGATCATGGTGAAGTCGTTCATCGACTCCCAAGCGACACGCTGTGACACAACAGCATCGCCGGTCGACGAGTAATCCGTCCACGCGGTAGTGACCAAAAACCGGGTTTGATTCAGTATCAGGACTTCGTTTTCGAGTAGGCGGACATGAGTCGCTGCTGCCTCCTTCATTTTGCGCAGAGTGTGTTCGATGTGCCCACCGTAGTACTCGTGGTTGCCACACACGTAGATCACCGGACACTGGAACACCTCGTTCGCCCAGCTAACGCCACGTGATTTGATATCAATGTCGCCGGCGAGAATCACTACGTCCGCTTCGGTTGGGGTGGGCTCGAACGGAGCGAACTCGTTGTGCAGGTCTGAATAAATTTGGATCTTCATGAATTAACCTGCTGCGGTTGTGGCGGCAGAGAGATTCGGGGTCTGATAATTGGTGCAATGGAAATGCATCCCGGCGGCAGTCATGGCGTTGTAGATCGTTCGAATATTGCTGAGCAAGCCTGCGTCGATCATGCCGGGCGAGCTGCTGTAGATTGCTCCGCTATCGACTTTATGAAGAAGTACGCACTCACCGTTTCTGTCGTAGCCGACGATCGCACTGATCAACTTTTCCATACGTTCTAAAGAACTCCCATTCATGCAAGGGGAAGTCACAACCTGAACCACCTCAATCTTGTGCTCTGGGCTCCGCTGCGAGAGTAGGTGTTTCAGCATCGAAGGGTCTGATGGCATCAATTTTTTGAACCGAACCCTCGCTCCTTCACAAATGCGAAAGCGAACGTGATACCAAAAATCTTCCGAATGTCGCTCGACCATCCGCCAAGCCGTGCTGCCAGGCCCAGGGAAGCCCGGTAAGCCGACCATACAAGCCTCATCTGAAATAAACATGATGCTGATTTCCTCGTTTGCGGTGCTGCAGTTCGAAAGGCGGCGCGCCAAGTTCGCAAGCAACCTCCCTCAGCGATAAATCCTATAAATTGACAAATCTGGACTAAACCGCTGCTGACGACGGAGCCCAAACTTCGGCTCGACTGCAGTGCGGCCGTAGCCACTCACCCGAAATTCACAATGACGCACTATATTGCATGGATAGGAATTGATCAATGTGGCTTTATCCTTCCCTTTACGGGAAGCACCCATGCCTTCGCGATCAACGCTGGCAGCGATCCTACGCTCGATCAGAACTGCTCGAGGGCTGTCTCAAGAGCAACTAGGTGGCGCAGTGGAAGCGCGGCATTTGCACAATGTCGAGCACGCGAAGTCCAACATCACACTCGATATGCTCGAGCGCATCAGCGCGCGACTGGATGTCGACCCACTTGCTTTATTGGCGATGGCATCCATTTACGAGCGCCAAGAATCTCTCACTTCGTTCAATGCCCGTCTGCTCGCAGAGATGAAAAAGCTTGAAGCGCTAGGGGTTCTCTCTGGTTTACCGAGCCATTTTGAAGGCGGTGATTTAGTAACAGGTAAAGCCGGCAAGCGACCTATACCGGTAGAGAGAATTCAGGCCGTGCTTGCCTGCAAAGCTGAAGGAATGACGCAGAAGCAGACATCTTTGAAACTAGGGATGGCTGCTTCAACCGTTCATAAAATTTGGCATTCAGATTCTGGATCCGCCGCCAGTCAATGAGTCTAAGTACCTCGCGGCTTAGCTCTAGCGGTGGCTTCCACAGCCGGCCATTCTTGGGCAGCACTGTAGGGCTCTAATCGATGAGGTCTCACGCATGCTCACCAAGACCCTCTACATCATCGGCAACGGGTTCGATCTGAACCACCGCTTGCCCACCGGATACGGGCATTTCAAGGCCTATGTCAGATCCCATGATCGCGACGTCTATGACTGGATTGAGGACTATGTGCCGGCGGGTGAAAGCTGGGCTGATCTGGAAGTGGCTCTCGCTTACCTGGACACCGACCATATCGTCAGCAGCCTTGAACACTTCATGGGATCGTACGCCGAAGAGGAGTGGAGCGACTCTGGCCACCATGACTTCCAATACGAAGTCGACCGGGTGGCAGGTGGATTGGGAGGGACGCTCCACCAGCTTTTTGCCGAATGGGTCAACACCATTCAGATCCCCGACGCCCGGAGCGCCCATAACCGCCTGGCGGGATTGGACATCAACGCCACCTACCTGACGTTCAATTACACCAGCACGCTGACCAGCGTCTACCATGTGCCCGCCGATAACATCTTGCACATCCATGGTGAGTCGACGGACGCCGATTCCGAGCTTGTACTTGGCCACGCCTGGGCCCCAGAAGAACGGACATCTCTGTTCGAAGTCGTAAATTGCGAAGACTCAGACCATCGTCTCATCGAAGCCATGCAGTCCTTGGATGATTATTTCTCAGACACCTTCAAGCCCTCCAAACAAATCATCGAAGACAACGCCGATTTCTTTGCAGGCCTGGAAGAGGTAGATCAGGTCGTGGTGCTTGGGCATTCGCTCAGTCCAGTGGATGGCCCTTACCTCGCAGCCGTAGTGCAAGCGTTGAAGCACAGACTGGTGCCGTGGATAGTCGCCGTTCTGCCGGATGACGATGTCGGAGAAAAGACAGCTCGCCTTGAAGCGGTCGGCGTCCCCCCTGAGCGAATCCGCTACAGGCTATGGAGCGAGTTCCACGCCATCGTGGCTGACCAACGTCGCTAATGTACGGGATGCCAGAAGCCGAGATCTAGATGTCAACGCCCCAAGCCCGAACCGTATCTCGAAGCTGCTCGCGATGGGCTATATTTTCGTCATGCCCGAGATAATGAGTGCCAACCAGTTGGTTGAATTGAGGCCGAATGCCGGGAGTGATCAGCGCCCTACCTTGCTTAAGCCCCAGATGAATCTCGATATTCCGGAAGGTGAGTTCATCGCTATCGTCCGCAGTGACGTCCTGCTGGAAATGGTCGAGGAGATCCTTGAACGGCTCCAGAAGAACGCTCCTCAATGCGACGATGGTTCTCCCCTGATGCATTTGACCCAGATGCCGATTGAAGAAGGAGGTGACGCCGGCAGCGCAGATGTGCGCCCGTTCATTGGGCGATGGGTATTGAGGTGAAATACCAGCAGGCACGAACACGGTGTCGTACACACGACGTAGGGCCCTTCCGTACTCCGGTAGCAAAGAATCTGGCCCGACGGCATCGAAAGCGGGAGTACGCAATCGCCCAGTGATGATTTCCTTAACCTTCGTGCAGCGTGCCACAGCGGTGAACACGAGCCTGGTGCCGAAGAAATCAGCCCACATCTCGATGGCTTTGCTGTCGAGATCGTCTTTATCCAGATGCTTGGTATGGGCATTGGCCCAGTGAGCCAGCTCATGGCCAGCGATGATCAAGCAGTAAAACAAATCACTGTGATCGTTCACGGCACTGTCCGCGAAACGGTAGGAAAACCTCAGGGTTGGCTTGCCAGCGATCTCCACGATTTGGGCAAGCGTGGCGGGATCACCGTCGAAATCGCACACCACATCGGGCTGCTGATCATCATGATGCATCGACTTGAAATCTGCGATGAACGCCTTGATTACGTCCTTGTTTGTGAGCAACACCTGACACCTCCGTTTTGATGGGGGGCAATCATCGCCTGTTCTCGCGTGGATCGCCAACAGGGTATCCAAAGGCACGGAGCGGCTGGTCAGAATTCAGTGGATTCCTCATTCGCCCCGGCAAGAGTCAAGCCGATCCTAGCATCAGGGGCCTCCTGCCAAGCTGATGGCCTTTAGCTACAATGGCCGTCATCAAGGACAGCTACCGACGAGGACGAAGCTGGCCGTTCAATGCGCCGATGAGCACTCAGGACACAAGGAAGACTCCATGCTCGATATTGGTAGTGACCCCGCAATCAATCTTGAAATCGCCATGATGGAGTGCTCAGCGTATGCCCATTGATCTGTTTTCCCCTCAGGTCGCTACCGCCGCGCAGCATCCGATCTTCCAGATGATGACAGCAGCCATCTATGGCCCTGAACGCGCCGTGCTGTCTGAATGGGCCGAGGGCTTCGAAGATCGTGATGGAAAGTTTGTAAAAGAACTTCAAACCACCTTCGAGTCCTCGCTTTGGGAGCTGTATCTGTTCGCGGCTCTGAAGGAATGGGGGCTGCCGATTGATCCTCGTCACCACGCGCCCGATTTTGTCGTTGAGGGTGAAGTCCCATTTTGCCTGGAAGCGACGATCGCAAACCCGCCGGCTGGAGGGCAGCCCGCTTACGGCTTCTCCATGGCCCATCCACCGAAAGACTTCACAGACTTCAACATCGAGTCCACCTTGCGGATCTGCAACAGCTTCGATGCAAAGGTCAGGAAATATAGGAACAGCTACTCAAAACTTGGGCACGCTCAAGACAAACCCTTCGTCATAGGCATTGCATCATTCGACAGACCGCACGCGCATTTTGCAGCCGGCCGCCCGATCATGGCCGCACTCTATGGGCTGTATCACGATGAAGCTGCGACCAAATCTGGCGATACACACGTCGCCTCTTACAACGTCACAGCCGCCCCGAAAAATGCCAATACCAACATCGAAGTCGGGTTATTTTGCGATGACTCGTATGCCGAGGTCTCCGCTATCGTCTACAGCAGTCTTGCGACCTGGGGGAAATTAAGGGCATTAGCCGAGAACCCTGATGCCCTCTCCGTTTACTGCACGCTCCACCCCAACCTAGGAAGCCTGCATCCGATCATGCGTTCCGCGATAAAACGAGACTACAGCGAACATCTGATGGATGGATTGTATGTACTCCACAATCCCTTCGCTCGGCACCCCCTGCCACCGGGATTGCTGAGTCACCCTCGTTTGTGTGAAGTAAACGTCGCCCCGGACGGAGAGCTCATCATGAACGCCCCGGACGATTTTTTGCTATTGAGGATGCTGCAAACGGTAAAACTCACTGATATTCCGGAGCAGGTCTAAAGACCGGATTTTCTTGCAGATAGGGATGGATAGATTTGATTGAACTACTGAAGTCCAAGATCGGGCTGCTGCACGGCGCAGAGCTCGAAAAGTTCGTGCGTCGACTGCTGCCAACCGTGTCCAGCGATTACGAGTGCTTGACCGATACGCTGAATTACCTGGGTCGGGTAACAAAGGGCCCAGTTGATCTGCTGGCCTACAAGAAGGCTGATGACCGTTACATAGCCGTACTCTGCAGCGGTCAGGGCCCCGGTCTCAAAGTAAAGATCTTGGACGACATTGAAAAGCTCCAGCGCAAGGATTGCGAAATCCGCGACAAGATCGACGAAGTCGTTATCTGCGTATCGGCTTCAGTGGGCACGAGCGAGGCGATTTTTCGCAAAGCATGTGCCCGCCATGGCTGGGCATCAACCACCTACTCCCTTGATCGGCTGGCTTACCTTGCCAATGAAAGCCCTGAGATCACCGAAGCCCTTTGCGCTGTGGAAATTTCGGCGGTGAGAAAGAGGCTGGATGCAGAGCAAAAGCCGCTCCCCATTGCAGATCCTAGCGAGACGAAAAAACGCTTTTACAACTGCGGTATACGGGTTATCGCCGTGAGAACGAGTCTGTCGATGTCACCAAGTCAATTCGTCGACCTGATCGATTACGATAGCGAACAGCGACTCGGTTATTTGGAGTCTGAGACGATCGAGATGAGCCAGGCAGAGATAGCCAGTGTCTGCAAAGCCACGGGCGTCTGCGCCGAATGGCTAACCCATGGGGAAAGGGATATGTTCTCAGTAGAATCCATATCTACTTACCACTGGGAACAAATGAAGTGGTTGAAGGACGCATGCCCAGCATCGGTTCACGTGCTGATCAACGACAAAACTCAACAGTTGGTAGTACTGGCTCACATGCATTCAAAGAACTGGAAGATCTACAGCGTAGTGTTCGACATAAACTTCGCGGCCTGGTGGGGAGATCACCACCAAATCCCAGAGGTGTACGACATGCTCAAACAGCTGGCGGACGACTACCGGGAGCGAATCTATGGCAGGGTGATTGGCCCCAAGGAGCATGCCGACATCCTATCAGGGCAAACCCACCCTGCACTTTTCATGAAGAAAACCAACGCTGCCGGTACTAACTGGTTTGACGACATTTTCGACTATGACCACAAGTATCCGATCGCCGAAAACTACGAGGGTTGGTACGGCTCATGGTTTACAACGGCTCAGGATTTTTTCAGCCGGCTGGTACCGGGGACATCCGCATCGAACCTAGCCGAAGCCCAAGGCAGCAAATGAGAATGGGCATGGCATAACCAAGGATCCCCCCAAGGTTTCTCAAGGTGGGTGGACGTTGCTGGTAACGGCGTCCGCGCCCATGAAAGCATCCAGCTTAACCTCAAACCGCGAAGCAAAAGGGTCGTGAGGGCGTCCGTAGAGCCTTGCCAATGATCATGGTCGGCCACGGTGTTTGGGATTGCTTTGTTCTGAAAAAGAAGCGTAGTGTCTGCTGCCAAAGCCTCACCAACAGAGATGGATCAATGAGCAAAAGTTTTCGCGACCGCATCCAGACAATGAATGAGATGTACAAGCTGCCCATCCATGAGACCCCGCACCTCTTCTCAGATGCGGAGGATCGTCTTCTGAAATTCAAGCGGACGCTGCTCGATGAGGTTGCCGAAATCGATGACATTGCTGAGCAGATTCGTCGGGGGGACGATGCCATCGATGTCCAGGTCGCAATTGCAGACCTTCTCGGCGACGTCATCGTGTACTGCCGCTCCGAGGCCATGAAGTACGGCATCCCTCTTGAAGCCGTCCTAGATCTGATCATGGACAGCAACGAGAGCAAGCTCGGAGCCGATGGCAAACCCATCTACGATGAGAATGGGAAGTTCCTCAAGGGCCCCAATTATTGGAAGCCCGAACCCCAAATCAAGCAGCTCCTGGCGAGCCTACCAGCCCAAAAGTAACCCCCACGATTCAGAGGTGATAGCTTGTCAACCGTTAACTACGTGGGGAAGTGCCGGAGCCTGGTTGAGATTGAGGAGATCATCTCCCAGATCGAGTCCTCCGACAGCGAAACAGTCTTTCGCTTCCCTATAGACACCCTCGGTGCTCGACACAGTCCGATGCATGACGCATCGCGGCTGCAGATGGTCGTTACTCTCGCTCGCCAAAAGCTCGAAGATGACTACCTGGACATTCATCCGAACGCTCAAGAACTGGTCGCTCAGGAGGCCGTCTGTGATTACTCACCTGGGATTGCGGGTGTCCGGCTGTCTAAGGGTATACGGATTGGTAGCAAGGAAATTGATCGCCGAGATGTCCTGACCTTCGCGACCAAACGAATGCAAGCGATGGACGCTCAAGACTTTGACGAGCTCGTCAAAGGCCGCTGCGTCGACCTCTTGTGCGTCGGAGGCTCCAAAATCCAGTATCTGAAGCCACTGTTCTCTTCGCGAGGCAAGGCTAAAGAGAAAGACGACATGGCCCCAGTGATGCGCACGCTAGTTGCTCGTACAACGCAGCAAAGCAGGGCCAAAGTACCTGAATCCCTGGTCGATGCGCTCGCCTTGTTCTCTGCTGAACTTATCCAAAATACTCAAGAGCACGCGGTCACAGACCATACTGGCAGGCCCTATCTCTCGCATGTCGAGGGGGTGCTGATGGGCTGGACACGGTTTTACGAGTCGACCTTCAAAGACGACTTCTCCGGCCACCCCGAGCTAATCAAATACTGGAATGATGAGGCTGCCAGAACAGAAACTGGCGCCAAAAGCCTCCGGGCATTCGAGGTCAGCTATTTTGACTCAGGGCCAGGGCTAGTCAGCCGCTATACCGGCAAGCCAGTGCAGGAGATGTCACTCGAAGACGAACGGCGGGCGCTGCTCCGATGCCTGCAGCACAAATCGACGTCGAAATCCCAGACAGCAGCAGGTGAAGGCTTGCCTTCGGTCTTGCAAGAGCTGAGACAGATAGGTGGACTCATGAGGATCCGCACAGGGCGGCTGTCGATGTTCAACGCCTTTACGCCTGGTGATAACCGTGACCTCTTTGCTTTCAATGACTGGACTGAAACCAGCCTTTCGCCCGTTCAAGGTGCGGTTATCTCTATTCTCGTACCGCTGAGGGCTCAGTGATGGAACGTTTCTACTCCTGGCGGCATCTGAAGCACTGCCCCTTGCACGGCACCATTGAAGCCCTGTTGCTTTGCTACAAAAGCTGCCGACTGACCGAAGGGAATGTCTATGCGGATGTAGAGACTGCCCTCAAGAGTGATGCCAATCTTCCAGATTGCGTGTACATCGTGGGCTCTACCGAGCAATACAACACGTTCAAGGCAGCCTGGGATCCGGCCAATACGCACCTGCAAACCATGATAAAGCGCGGCATGAAGGCGGGCTTTGACTTCGTGAAGCAATACACCTTCGTTGAGTGGGATGGCACAAACTTCAACCACCACGCCCTTGGAGCGCATCCGGGCCCTTACAACGTGGATCTGAAGCTTCTCATGACCCATGGCGTAAATAGCCTCATAGAGAAGAACAATGCCATCCACCAGGCTCCCTCTGGGCATGTGTTCAAGCACCCTTCCCAACGGCGGAACAAGGTCTTCATCCAAGCAAGGGAAATAGCCTCAGGTGAGGCAGAGTTGTACGTCGTCGCGTACCTGATCACGCTATGCCACGCGCGCGCCCTGCAAGGCAGCACTAAGGTCTTCATCGATACGATGGGTATCTATGCCTACGTCAAGTGCGCCCTGGCCCTGTGCCGCTCCGAGGCAGAGATCGTCAGCTTCCACTCCTATGATGAGTTGGAGAAGATCAATCCTCCATCGGATCCCTATTTCTGCATTGTCTCCGCCTCGACCTCCGGAAGCATGGCAGAAAAGATGGCAAGCAGCGTGTGGGATCCCCGGCGAATCGCCACCATCGTCGATGTGACGTCCCAAGGACGAGCCGGCGACGTAATGGTCGCGCTTGATAACATGGGGGTCGCCTTCCCGGACTTGAAAGTCAGCGACGGCACCTTGATCGAGATCATCGGCGAGAATTTCTCGTCCAAAGCCAAGCCTCCTCGACCAGTCGTTCTCGGTCAGCCACATACTCCGAAAGCCCTGGCCGATTTCCATCAATACTTTGGTTTCTCGATACACCCCTTCAATACCCAAGTCGGAACAAAGAGCAAGCTACTGCAGCTTGATGTCATCACGGTGCTGGAGGACGCAGAGTTTCAGAAATGGCTCGACGCAGAAATTGACTGGTCATTCCCCCTGACCGTCAGTCACGTTATCCACGCCGATGACGAGGCTTCCAAGGCTCTCGCGGGGATCGTCGTGGCTCGCCTGCGCACTCGCCTGGCTGCTGGTTCGTCGATTACGGTGCTTCCGTACCAAGAACTGGAGAAGGACAACTGCAAAGACGCCACTGGCGTAGTGATCGTTTCCACCGTCGCCAGAGATGGCGGCGTACTTCGCGAGATCAGTCGCGATCTGCGCTCGTACATCAAAGCGTACATCCCGAGGCATTTTCTCTCCCCGATCGGGATCCCCCAGACGAACGCGTCATGGAACCAATTGCGCATGTTCCTGGTTCGAAACCCCACGACCAGGGACTATGGCTTCTCCAACTGGATCCAGCTACCCCTTGGCGAAGACTCCAATGACAACTCTTGGCATCGCTTGATCGCGACTCACAAGACTAATTCGGATCAAAGCATCAGTGAATTAGGCCTTGGGCACCTGCCCGATACCTCCAACATCCTGCCGTCCCTCGATCTAGCTGGTAAAGCAGCCTTAAACGCGTTTCGAGGTTTTTTGCTTTCGCCACGAGGCAACACGCTGCGCCTTTCGGAAGGTTTTCTCTTTTTTGGGAACAAAACCGATATCGCCAAGCGCTACGCCGACGTTGAGCCCAGCATGGTGCACCTCACCATATCAGCCGTGCTACAAAACGCCCGGGAACACAAAGATCACGAAAGGCGCCTCTGCCCCAATGGCTACGAGTCGGTCGTATTGGCCCCAGAGTGCTTCCTCAGGTTCAACGAAGCCATCCTGCAAGCGTGCATGTTGAGGGCATGCCATCCAGCGGAGTTGGACTACTCATCCAGCCCTGAGCTCAGCAAGGTGATGAAAGAGCTTTTGGTAAAGGTGTTTGCACGTTCGGACAAGGACTTCGGCGATGCAGCCCTGGAGTTCGCCGCCGCAATCGCTTTGGGCTCGCTTCGGCTTGCGAAGACGGATATGGAGACGCTACTGGACGGTGCGTTGAGGCAACACGCTGGCCAGGAGTCCGAATTGCTCGGGATGCTTGTGCTGGCTACGCAAGCAAGTCGCTAAGATGACCCGCTAAGTGTTCGGCTTGCCAGCCAGGGCATGCCGAATACAGGGGATCAAACCAATAGGGAAAATTCAGTGAGCCGATTCAACAGTCCGCTGAGCCTGCTGAGCAACAGATGCCCGAGCCAGCCAGAAGCATCAGTTGTGACTGGCGGCATGAGCTGCCCGGTCTCGATAGGCTGAGGCCCCGCCGTAAAGCTGATGGATCAATTGAGACACGACTCAATAGTATCCGCGCCGTACTGCTCTTTCCAAGCCTTCAGGCCTTTGTGATTCCCTCCCTTGGTCTCGATAAATTCGCCGAGTGGGGTTTTGTGTAGACCTTACGCGGCGTAACTTAATACCTTATTGAGTACGCATCTAGAAGAAACTTTAAATTGCTGACTGTTGGCTCGTACACCTGCCTTGATACCATTGCACCATCAGGATGATCCTGAATAGGACAATCAGACTCGACATCATAAAAATTATGAGTAACACCCTTAACATCTATGATGTTGGCCTCAAAGGGAGTGGTGGCATATGGATTGTAATATATATGCAGGCCATCAAAATGAGTCTCTCGATGGTAGGATGAATGGTAAATATGCATATCAGAACCAGCCACACTACTGCCAAAATCACTTCGAGTAGAGATAAGATAATTCAACGACCCTAGCTTATAGCCTGTTACCCCCATGCCGTTCAACCCTTGAAGGGCGATGAATTCATCCTTATTGAATTGTCTGAAATTTGTAGCCCTAACAATTCTCTCGATACCGCTCTCCACTACCGCCTTGCCGAAAGTACCAGTGGTAGAAAAAATTACTGCGCTAATTTCCTTGTAGGAGTCATTTGTAAATATACCCAACTCAATTGGCGCGCCCGACGGCTTGTTAATACTTGAGACCTTTCGTTGCTTTCCTGTTTGAAGGGCATATGCGTCTGGAGGTTCGATACCAAAAAGAACACGGTTTATTATTTCGTTATTTTGCGTAAGCGATAGATCACTATCGAATGGAGCAATTGCAATGACGAACGGCCTGTCGCGCACGTGTTCTAGGCACGAGTAGGGGAATTTTTTCCCATTGGCCCCAGCAAAAAGATCTTTTTTGTCTTTTAATTTCCCCATGAGCTTAAAGGTGCAGTGATCCCTAAACTCTTTCTCGTTCAACGAGTTTGCTTTGGGAGCAGTAGCGCTTGGGCGATCTGATACGACCGCCTCAATACTGAACTGACATCCGCTTGGCGTGCTGACGCAAAAGTCGGGGCTCCCCTTTGAGTAGTCGACAGAAAAGCCAAGATCAATGATCATCCTATTGAGATACAACTCCCAAAATGCAGAGTTGAAGGTAGTTTGAAACTCATTGATGAATTTTGTTTGCTCTCCCGATCTCTCCAGCAGCCCTTTTCCCCATGACTGGATCACGTCCTTCACTGGAGCGTAACAAGGGTCACTGGAGATTTTCTTGAAAGATTCATGCAGTCTATTTTGTGGCAGCTTTGTTTTAAAAAGATCCATCTCATATGCCTTCTGAATAAAATATTTTCAATGAGGAGGATTAGAGGGCAGCTCAGTAACGGATTTTAAGTAATATTTGTCCCGAGGACTAATTTATTTGGCCAACGCCCCGTAAACAGGCACCACCATGGCAATGCCCCCTCCCCTCCTGCTCAACCTCTGGCTTTGCTCAGTCAGACCTTGCTCGGCTTCAAGCCTTACTCGACCTCAGGCGACTCTGCTGACGGGAGTTCTCTCGTCCCCAGTTGCAACAGCGCTTCGCGCCAGTAGACTGCTAGCCTCGACCAATTTCGACATGAGTATCGACTCACCGCTGTAACCGCCTGGCAGCGCGATGCCCCACGCGCTGCACCCATCCAGCGTCGAGCTACTACCAGCAGTGCAAGGATTCGCGATGCCCAGATACCTCAGCAACAGCGCAATACGCCTCCTGGAAGCCAGCCAAGAATCCTTAGCCTTGGCGCTGCATTGTCTCGGCACACCAAACCGAGGAAGCCTGAGAGTTGAGGTAGCTCGATACTCACCCGCGATTGGACTAATCGGAGCCGCCGCTGAGCAGGCTTTGGCTGCAATCATTGTGCAGGTTCGGGGCGATGAAGCGCTGGCCACTTCTCCAACCCAGTACAAAAGTGCTCGACAGATCTTGTCGGACATTAGGGATTTACTCCGCGCGCCCATCCCAGCCAGCTCATTTTTGACCGCAGGCGTAGGCAACCCGGCTCAACATCGCGAGACGATTCTCCAGGCATCAGAAGGATTTTCGGTACTCTTCACCTACAGGGCGACCGGGCTCCATGCTGGCCTTGGCGTTTCTCGTACAGTGACGCTGAAGCAAGCGTTTAAGGTTCACGGCTTCCTTGAGCTTCTAACCAAGTCAACTCGCATCCGACCTTACATGGATCGATTGCCAATACCGCCGGATGAAGTCATCGACCAGAATGTGCTGATCGATGACCTCATACAGAAATTCCAAAGTAACGATGCCATGACCGAGCGGGTAAATGCCTTACGGTCTTTGTTCCTGATCCTACCTGAAGTACCCCAGGAAGCACCGGAGTGGCTTGAAGCTTTTGACCGATCCGTGGTCTCACCCCGCCCAGCCGACATCACCTTGCTTTTAGAAACCCTTCAGCACGCAGCACCTATGAGGTTCCGCCGCATTAATGCAGAGGGCCAAGCGCTGCCAGTAGTCGTCCGACCAAACGACCCAAACGCGTTGCCTATCGCCTTGCAGGATATGCGACAGGCCTTTGGACATGCGCGTGAGCAATTTGGCGCAGATGTGGGAAATGCTAATGGCCGACTAGATCAAGGAAACTTGGATCTGCCCCCAGAGTCCTTCCTGCTTGATCTGTGTCTTCAGGGCCCTGAGCAGCTACGCGAGACCCTGCAGAGGCAAACACTCACAGGACAGGAGGTCTGGCCTTTCGTTGCCACCGCTCTGAGCCAGCAGGGCACAGAGCGTCCATACTGGTTTCTTGTATCGATGGTCGACGACATCGGCCAGCTAATCGGCCAGCTCCGCAGGGCTGTGGCGGTGTCGCGTCAGGATCAGTTCAAAGAGCGCTGCACCGCAGCCATAAGGGCCCTTGAATCCAAAAGACAGGAGCGCACACTTGCGCCCGCTACTGAGATTGCGACCTTCACTGTCGCACAAACTGCTGCAGCTGAAGCCGCACGAGAAAAAATACCCGACTCGATGGATCGCAACGAAGGCACTGTTCGTGAAGCCTCTTTGGAGGCAATCCCGCCACTAGCGGCGTTATACGCCCGCGAAATCACTGCCGGTCAGGCATTTCCTGCGGTGTATGCGTCAAATAACCCAGATTCAAAAAAGTACTGGACTCGCCAGTTGCTCATAGCCGCAACTGATTCCGGTGATCGGTCAATGCTCATCACCGCCCTGCAAGAACCAGAGTTCGCCAACCTAAAAACGGATGCACGAAAGGCGCTGCGTCTGGTGGATATTCTGACGTATGGGCCGAATATAGAACTAGGGTGACCTAGATGAGCTCCATCAGGCATGAATGCTATAGCGCTGCATCCAACTCCCATTGGCACGCAGCCACGCGTCGTGCAGTATCAGGATGGATGTTTGGTCTCCCCGTCTCGATCCGGCTATAAGACCGAAGCTAATGACATGCTGGCTTACTCAATGATTCAGCTGCAAGTGTTAGCATCGCCAGAACGACATCAGCCCGAACCCTAGAGCATGCCTCGTACCCAGCAAAACCTCACCAAGCTGAGAGACGCCTTCAGCGAGATTCTTGGTAATCAAAAAGACCACTACACGGATGCACGGATCCCTGAATTGCTCTTCAAGCTGGGTCTTGATGACTGCACTGAGTACGACTCCAAAAGGCGGCATCTCCAGAAAGCAGTAGAAGCTGCGGGGGATGTCCAAATAGTGGCTGCCGCTCAGAGGGCTTTAGAGCTAATTGGCTTCGAGGTTCATGAGCGCGACCAGCTTCAAGAGCTTGTGTGGGACGATGGGACAGCACCTGTCATTCCAGGTCGCTACCGTCGAGAGCTGGCGGAAAAGCTCAACGCCATAGACCTGTACATGGAAAGGGATGCGTTCGAACAGGTGCTCAACGAGTTCTGGCGAATCGACACGATGTCGTTCGTGAACTTGATCCGACCGACCCCGACACTTCGCCAAGAAATTGTCCGTCACTACATCGAAAACCCCGACTGGGATGCGGTGACGCTGTTCGACAAACTCGGGGCGTTTCAGTCCTCGCATCCCCGATTTAAGCGATTCGTCGAAGCCCTGGCTTCGTCGCGGGTATTGCCCAACGAACCAGCTCAACGAAAATTCATCGAAATCGTTAACGACATCCTCAAAGCATGTGGAGTCCACGTTGTCGTAGGGGTGGGAGAGGATGCGTTCCTGACTGCCTCCTTGGCCTACGTAGGAGCAGGCAAACAGTCATCCCCCAAGAACCTCATCTTTGCTTCTACCACGAAGCCAGATCTGCGACTGGGCAACGCCCTGGACAACGATATCGAGGTGATGTCTGACCCAAGGGATGTCCTGATCTATGACCGTCCGATCGGGAGTTCTGGTCTCCTGTGGCGGGACTTGCAGGCTTGGTACTCCCAAGCTTTTGGCGTCGAGGAAAACCAAGCCAAAAAAAACCTGTATCGACGTCTGGAAGCGAGCTTGCCGAAATCATCGCCCCCTCAAGCGCTGGCCTTTAGCAGCTTCTTCAAAGCCTTCACGACAGCGATTCCTGATCTTCCAGTCTTGCTGCCCGAGGTCTGGTTTCACTGGGATCCCCAAACGGTCTCACGGCGCGGTAAGGAGGCACTGTTGAGGTCGCGCATGGACTTCCTTCTGCTTCTTCCGGGCGGGGTGCGGGTTGTCATCGAGATTGATGGCAAACACCACTATTCCGACGCAAACGGACGCCCAAATCCACGCCTCTACGCAGAGATGATGGCAGCTGACAGGGCATTGAGGCTAGTGGGGTATGAGGTCTATCGTTTTGGCGCTTATGAGCTCGGGCAGCCCAATGCGGAGGAGGTGCTGATTGCATTCTATCGCTCGCTGTTTGAGCGGTACTCACTGCTGCCGGCACCGTGATTCACTGCCCCCCTGGAGCCGAAGATCGCTTAACCGGGGCGCTGAAAAATTTCCGCGAGGTAATCCTCTTCCTGGATTCACATTGCTCCTCCAAATCCACGGATGCCAGCATGTGGAAGATCTGATCATCACGATAGAATTAAGCTGGGGATGATTACCCTCGCCGCTGAAGGCTCGCATTTTCAAAATCTACCCAAGGAAATCGGAATTCATGGACAGTGTTTTTGAAGCTACCTTCTCTACTGACGCGAGCCCAGAGGAAATTTTCCCGCAAGACGCGCTCTCAATATTGCCATTCGTTCCGGAGGCCATATCAGCCTGGGCCGCAGGAAACGACCTGCATACCTTCATTCACAGACTGCTTGCAGGTACGGGTTATGAAGATCAGGCAGACGAAAGGCTAGAGGGAGCGATCAATCAAGCCCTAGGTTTAGCAGACCGGTTCGCAGAGACCGCAAATCATTCAATGCCGGCGCCTGGTGCACGAACCCAAACACCCGTAGTGGTCGACTTTGAGCATGACCAAGTGTTCGGACGGTTGGCCAAGACATTGATAGCTTGGCAAGAGACCATCGGGAACGTCTTGTCCGAAGCAGGATATTTTTCTCTTTCACACATGCTTGAAACCCGGTCTGATCTGATGTGCTCCGTACAGCTGGCGGGCGCGCTGTACTACCGTCAGTCCATGCAAGTGCTGCGCGGCTTCATCGAAAGCGTTATTTTACCAATCTATTTTTGCAGACAACCCGAGCTGTTCAAGAAATGGAAATCCAACGAGTACCAACCGCCTTCGATACGTGGCAGGGACGGAGTTCTCTCGCGTCTGAAAAAGCAGGGATCATTTCGACAGAGTTGGAAACTACAATTTCCGATGCCTACAGCCTGCTCAATGGGTATATCCATGGTAGCGAAGAGAAACTGAACAACACCGGTCTAGATCGAGGCGAGTGGGAAGGTCATATATTCCAACAGGCGCGGTTCGAGGCATGGGCGGAGGTCTTTGCCTCACTCATCGAGGCCTCACTACCTCTAGTCAAAATCAATTTATCGCAGTGGGCATCCGCTAGGTTAGATCGGGAACTGTTCTGTAGCGTATGCCATGGCCATGACCTCGAAGCCAAGCAGCAAAGAATTGACCCATCGATGACTCAGCATCAGTGTAAGCAATGCAGTAATACCTTCTGGAGGAATGAGGACGGCCAGCAATTCGCGCATGCAACCGTAGAATTTCTCGACTGATCATTTCATAGGCTCAGGGCTGCGGAGAAGACCTCAATAGCTCGTCAGGCAGATAACACGCTTTTTAGCTGACCTGCGCGGGTGACAGCCCATGCCTAAGCCCACCAGCCACTGCTTGAGCGTTAAGAGCTCTCCACGACTCTATGACTCTATGACTCTGACTCGGGGCTCGGGGCTCGGGGCTCGGGGCTTACAACGCTCTAGCTTGGGCGTTCGTTAGCCCCCTTCTCAACCAGACGCTCGTGTGAAGTGCGGCTTCTCAGGCTCAGGTGTAGTCATGCTGAGAGGGCTGTAACGAAGTTAGCAGCCATCAATAATAAATAGCCATGGTGTTGATAGGGAAAGCTTTCACCTTTACCTTTACCTTTACTCAACCGTGTTTGAAGAGACCAGGCGCTTAGTAAGTCGATCACCCGCGCCATTGGCGCGGTGACCGATAAATTGTAAAATCGAATCAGCCTCTTAGTGGGAAGAAGCCGTATCTCCCACTTTTTCTGCTTTTCGTGAAGTGCTGATAATTCATATGTGGGATGAGCGCCATATCAGGCTCCTTGTTCTCAAATATAAGCACTTGAGAATCTTTGAAGTTATCGGCAATATCCTGATAAAACGCATAAATCACGTCCGCAGCTACTTCCTCATCACCTTCCTCAGGCTCCGGATCCCCTTCCTTGTACGTGGTCAGTGGCGAATCAAGTACTACAAAGCCAGGGTGGCGCCCAGAAAGTTTCAGTAAATTCATCAGCCCCAAAGCAAACGCAGAGGAAGCGATCGCTCGATACCCCTTGCCGAAATTGCCTCTCGCGCTACCACCAATGGTGATGTCCCGAAGCTCCGAAGTCGAATTCCACTGGGGAGTAATTCGGGAAGCTCCAGCGCTGCAGGATGTCCTGAATCTCTTTCACCAGAGGCTTGGCAGACTCTTCAAAGCTCTCAGGGGTATAGGTGTTTTGCTCCTCAAGCAGTAGAACACCCAGTCGTTTCAGCTCCTCCCTCAGCTTCGCCTTATCGGTAACGAGTCTATTCAGCACCGAGTGATCATGCTTGAGGCACGAGGCAAGCTCCTTCAAGTCACTCACTGCCTGCACCGAACTCTGGAGATCCGAGGTGATCAGTTTCTCCGCTGCCGCGATGGAGGTCTTGGTGTTCTCAGCACTTGAAGTGTTCCGTTCAATCGCTGCCGTCAGAGATACTTGGGCTTCCGCAAGTTCGTGGATGTTTTTCGAAATTCTATCCAACTCAAAGGAGACCCCTTTCTTGATGTCATCTACGTCCGTCGCGCATGACTCGGAGTCGAAATGGTTGCCACAGGTTGGGCAAAGCACGGCGTCCGACTCATCGAGCAAGACTGCCGCCTGCTCAATACCCTGCAGACGCTGGCGGTCTGATTCGTACTTTTGAGCAAGCATGTCAAATCGGCTAAAGAGTGCCTTGTCTTGAGCTATTTTGCCTTCGACCACCTCAAGTTCAGCGATATGGTTGGCTTTCTGGGTAAACAAGTCTTCACTCGAATGGAACGCGCCTTCCAGTTCATTTTCAGCCAACTTCAGCCGAAGCGCGACCTGGTCGGCAAACGAATTGAGCTTCTGAAGTTCAAGGCTTTCAGCGGCGTCGTTACCCGGATAAAACTGCTTGATGATTTCTTCGACAGCATTGAACCGGTGCTTCAAAGCCCCCTTTGACGCCAGCTCCTTTTTGGCCTGTTTAACCCCTGCATCATCCCTCCCCGTAAGCAGCAGTTTTAGGATGGATTTCTCTTTAGGGCCCTCATTATTCTGGCCTGTACCGAGAGGAGAGTAATCAGCCACAATTCGCGTCTCATCCATCAAAAAAACTTTTTCGAAGTCGCGAAGTGTGAAAGAAGCATTACTCAGAGAAGCTGTGCCTTTCAGCAAAAGCCTTCCATTCAACCCCATTCTGTTCAAAATCTGGTTAGAGACCGAACTCATGTTCCTAGTATTATGCTTAACCCCAAGAGTTTGCACCTTACCTTCTTCATCATAAAAATTTGGCTTGGAGCTTGCAGAAAGTCCCCTCACGATGGTGAAAAAACGCCCATCATCGTGCACAAACTTAACCTTGACGGTGGTATACCCTCGCGACTCTTTAATGGGTTTCGGTGGCGTGGTCGCACCAAGCGCAAACTTTATGCATTGAACAATGTATGACTTACCAGTATTGGAACCACCCTGAACAACGTTTGCGCCCTTTTCAAAAAAAACAGCAGCATCTGCAAGGTCAGGGCCACTCACAATAACACTTTCAATAAACATCAGACCGCCCTTTCAACTTTATAAATGGTGCGACGCTGAACCGTAAGGTAATTAATATTACCCTCAACCCAAGATACGCGCCGTCTGAAATCTTCGTGATATTCAGTAGTCAACTTGGCGGTAAACGCACTGCCTGCACTAGTGATGGAATATCGGACGCCACGCTCATCAACCTGAGAAGTCATCAACCCTTTCGCGGTAAAAAGCTTGATCGCACCAGGGAAGATTTCTCGCCGACGAACCAACTCAGTTAGACGATTTACCATCATAGGATGCAGACTTGGCCCCCTTTAAAGTCACCACTATAAATTGATGCGTAGTCCAAGAAGATCAGCTCATCCAGATCAAGCGTCCGGGAAAGGCCAGCGAGCAATAGAACAATACGCGCCCCAATCTCCACAGGGCTATTGTACAAATCTTTTGATCTCATGATTTTTTCTTCTTCACCCAAGTGAATTTGCGGTCATTCACTAATTGATGGCATAACCCCTTACGATCGGCGACTTGCAAGAAATGGCGGAGCGGATGAGAGTCGTATTGTACACGTACAGAGTGCGAGCTCACTTTTAGAAACCGCTGAAATCCATCATCGTGCTTTTCATACAAAACACTATCTATGGCCTCACGGCATTCTGCTTTGAGTTTGTCATAGCAGTCAGCAGGAAACCCATCCCGCGAAAATACTTCTAAGTATTCAGCGCTGAAAAAAGTTTATCCTAGCCCGATCCAGGATGTTCTCATACTCACTTTCCATAATGCTTTCAAATGAGTACTCAGCTCCATCCGCCTCTGAAAACGCCTCCAAGAGAGCCCCAATATATAACTTCTCGTTATCAGCGACAGGCGTTGGTGCAACCGTTGGAACTACTGGACGTTTTAGGTGATAGCTACCAAATCGGGACGTGTGATACGGTGTCCGAGCGTGCATCTTTACCAATTCTAGCGAAGACATCTCATCAACAAACGAAAAGTCGATGATCTTTAGATATTCCAGCAGATCGCCTTCTAGCAGTATTGATTCCTTGCTAGTAATTTTATTCTTGCACACTTTATCCCAGCGCTTGATGATCTCACCTTGGATGCGAGACTTTTTGGTGAATATAGCCATGCAAGGCGCACTGCACCCTTTCGGGGTCACAAAGCGGTACTTGCGTGGCAGGGTGTACTCTTTTTTCCAGGTATAGTAAACGAGCTTGCCCAGTTCGGCAGCGACGTCGGCAATGCTCAACTTCTCTTTATAGTGCTTACATTGAAAGTTGTCCCACCCTGTTGCGAACTTGGCGATCACGTCACGCCCCATGTCACCCCCGCCGCCACACAGCGTTACCGAATCGTAATCCTTATCCAGGTAAGATACGAATTCGGAGGTAAAAACCTCCCATTCAGGCGCTGACATGATCTGCAAACGATCTAGTGGCAGAACTGGCGCCCCTTTCTCCACGTCTAGTGCGGTAAGCTCGAACGTAGGGGCCGGAGGAGTCTTGATGGGTTTCTCACCAATTGGCATTAGCAGCACCTCCGGAAAGTTACTGTGCTTACTAAATTACAATATGAGAACATCATAAACCGAGTTCGCGCTCCAGCTGAACAGCCCGTATACGATATGACATATCACCAATAATTTTATTCGGATTCTTCCGCAAAGCACCCGTGAGCTTTTTCAGGAAACGTAGGTTCAACTCCATGTTCCCAACCAGTTCATCAATGATGATATCAGGGTAAACATCAGCGCCTTCCAGACCAATTATCAGCGCCGCGCGGGCTACTCCAATGGGTTTGTCCATCGCGTATTCGACCAGATCAGCGGGATGAAAAACGTATTGCTGCTTCCGCTCCTGCTCGTTTTCCTGCCCGTCTTCCTGTTGCTGCTCACTCATGCATGAGTACCTTGGTTATTGAGATGTTGTTCGTATTGATGATTCGTCTGGGGTCTAGAGTTATTGGGCTATTGAACAGGGGCTCGGAAAATTGCAGGCACGACGAAGGCTCCCAAGTAACCGCCTCGGGATATGATGGTTGTCTGTCTACGTTTCTGTGGTGTGGCTGATCCATGCCGAGCTCCTACCGCCCCCCTCATTCGCTAGGCGAAAGGTGCTGGGCATCCTGATGTCCCTACGTAATAGCACAATACTATCGTCATTACCCGATGCCGGGGAACCCGATGGTGCAGCTTAGGGCCTATCCGGAAGGGTCGGGGCGCTCGGGGTAGGACGGAGGGTTATGGGGCTGCGAGCGTTGTGGGGCGGCAGGGCTGTCCATCGATTTGAAGAAAAATGGACAATGGACAGAAAATCTCAAGCTGCTGATTTGTATGGGTTTGACATGTCCATTTACGTATTGAGCTCACACGTACCGAATTTCGACAAGACCATCGTCTCGATCCCGACCTGGCGCCTGATGTCCGAGTCGTTCCGAAACTGGCGCGGCATGCAGCAATCCGGCGGCCGACGGATCAAGCGCAGTCTGTTCATCGACGCCAGCGGCGTGCGTTTCATCCGTGACGATGAAGAGGAAAAGCTGAGCCAGGTGCATCTGTTGAGCGGCTACATGAGCCGCAAGAAAGCCGAGCTCAAGGCGTGGAACGAGGCGCAGGGCAACGTCGCGGCGATGTCGGCCAACCGTCGGCGCATGACCAACATCGGCACCTTCCGCGCTTATGCATTGGCCTATCTGAAGAGCCACCCGGAGGTGCAACCGAACATGACCTGCATGGTCCGCCAGATGCAAACCACGGCGCAGGGTATTCCGCTGGAAATCTACTGTTTCACCAGCACCACGGTGTGGGCCGATTACGAGCGGATTCAGGGGGATATTTTTGACTATCTGCTGGCGGTGCTGCCGGAGTTCGGGTTGAGTCTGTATCAACAGCCGAGTGGTGGGGATTTGCGTTCGGGGCTGTTGCCGGCTGTGCTGGGCGCGAGTGCGGTTCCAGAACCGGAGAAACACGTGATGTAGGCGTTGGCGCAGCCTGCGATCTGTTGATCTTCAACATCCAAAGATCGCAGCCTTCGGCAGCTCCTACACCCGTTTCGGGTCTGGCCTGATACCCAGCCGACTGATCCACACTGCTGCCAGAATCACCATGCCGCCAAAGAGCAGCCGTCCCAGCTCTTCATGCTGGTTCCAGATCAGCAGGTTGAGCAGCAGCCCCACTGGCACGTGCAGGTTGTTCATCACCGCCAGCGTCCCGCCGTTGACCATGCACGCGCCCTTGTTCCACCAGTACAAGCCGAGCGCGGTCGAGACCAGCCCGAGGAATACCAGCACCCCCATTGCAGCGGCGCTTCGGGCAGGAAGTCGGCTTTGCCGAACAGCAGGAACGCGGGCAGTGCCACGGCAAATCCGCCCAGGTAGAAGTAACCGAAACGCCGATAGTGCGGCAGGTCGCTGGGGTGTTTGGCGACCAGGTGTTTGTAAAGCACTTGCCCGGCGGCGTAGGTGAAGTTCGCCAACTGCAGCAGCAGGAAGCCCATGAAGAAGTCCGGGTTGATGCGGTCATAACGAATGACTGCGGCGCCAAGCACGGCTACCAGGGCAGCGACCAGGGCCCAGGGGTTGAAGCGGCGGTTCAGCGCGTCTTCGATCAAGGTCACGTGCAGTGGCGTGAGGATGGTGAACAACAGCACTTCGGGCACGGTCAGGACCCTGAAGCTGAGGTACAGGCAGACGTAGGTGACGCCGAACTGCAGGGCGCCGATCAGTAGCATGCCGCGCATGAATGCGGGTTCAACCGAGCGCCAGCGGGTCAGGGGGATGAAGACCAGCCCGGCCAACACCACGCGCACCAGCACGGCGAAGTAACTGTCGACATGACCGGCCAGGTATTCGCCGATCAAGCTGAAGGAAAACGCCTGGATCAGCGTGACAAAAAGTAGATAGCCCATGGTCGCCTCTGTTTCGAATGGCGGCGACGATAGCGGGTTTTTCGGTTATCGCGATGTTGAGTTCGTGTGCATATCCCTTTCTGGGTGATGGATATGTATCCGAAGCAAGATCAGAAGATTGCAGCCTCGTTTCTCTCGACAGCTCCTACCGAGAAATCAACGGCCGCAGGTAGCCCTCACCACAAACCCAAAACCTCAAGGCAAAAAAAGCCCGATCTCGCTAAAGCGTTCAATCGGGCTACAGCACTCAGGAGCAACAAGTGCAAAGGGAGGTTCGATGCGCGTGGAACCTTGAAGGGGTCACGCCAGAGCACTAGACCATCCAGCGATTATCTGGCGATTAACATATCAAGCGACCTGGGCCAGTTTGGCGTTGGCCTGGTTCAAGCCTTTCTCCTGGAAGTCGCCCCCCAGGTTCATGCCTTCAGCGTGGATGAAGGTCACGTCATGGATGCCGATGAAGCCCATGACCTGGCGCAGGTACGGTTCCTGATGATCGGCCGGGCCGCCGGCGTAGATGCCGCCGCGAGCGGTCAGCACGTAGGCACGTTTGCCGCTGAGCAGACCTTGCGGGCCGGTTTCGGTGTATTTGAAGGTCACGCCGGCACGCAGGACGTGGTCGAGCCAGGCTTTCAAAGTGCTCGGGATAGCGAAGTTGTACATCGGCGCGGCCATCACCAGCACATCGGCGGCGAGCAATTCATCGGTCAACTGGTTGGAGCGGTCCAGCGACGATTGTTCGCTGTCGCTGCGCTGTTCGGCGGGTTTCATCCAGCCGCCCAACAGGTTGCTGTCCAGGTGCGGAACCGGGTTCACGGCGAGGTCACGCACGCTGATCTGATCGTCGGGGTGCGCGGCTTTCCACTGACTGATGAAGGTCTGGGTCAGTTGACGGGATACCGAATCTTGCTGGCGGGCGCTGCTTTCGATGATCAGAACGCGGGACATGGTGTGTAGCCTCCATCCGAGAATGTTGTAGGTCGATGGAGTGAAGGTCAAACAGGGTTGTATCGATGAAAAAGCGCAAATAATTGCTGCAAAGCATCGAATAATTCGTTTAGATGCACCCAGAGCATGTGAGAGCGAGCCTGCTCGCGAAAGCGGTGTGTCAGTCAAGGAATGTGTCGACTGGCACTACGTCTTCGCGAGCAGGCTCGCTCCCACAGGTAAATACGGTGTTATTTCGGGGTGCAGCTCAGTTCGATGCGCAGCTTGATGATGGAGCGGGAAAACTTGGCCGTGGCGTTTTTATGCTTACCGGCCGGCACCTCGATACTGCGGGTGCGTGGCGCTTCCGGGCCATTGCTGAACACCGCTTTGCAGAGTGCATCCACATCACCGTAGTTGACGACTTTGATGGAGCCGATGTCGTTATCGGTATCGTAGGTTTCGTAGTCGATCTTCATGCCATTGAGGTTTTTCTGCACGTCGATCGGGTATGCAAAAGCGGTCAGCGGAAGCAGCGCCAGCAGCACACAACAGAATTTTTTCATTCGGCAGTCTCCATGAGGGACGGCCAGCTTAGGACAAGAGGAGCTAATGATGAAAGCGCCCCGCGTGACCCTTGATCAATGGCGAACATTGCAGGCCGTGGTCGACCACGGCGGATTCGCCCAGGCCGCCGAGGCCCTGCACCGTTCGCAATCGTCGGTGAGCTACACCGTCGCCCGCATGCAGGACCAGCTCGGCGTGCCGCTGCTGCGCATCGATGGGCGTAAAGCGGTGCTCACCGAGGCCGGCGGCGTGTTGCTGCGCCGCTCGCGGCAACTGGTGAAACAGGCCAGTCAACTGGAAGACCTTGCCCATCACATGGAGCAAGGCTGGGAAGCTGAAGTACGGCTGGTGGTCGATGCCGCTTACCCGAGTGCCCGCCTGGTGCGCGCCCTGACCGCATTCATGCCGCAAAGTCGTGGCTGCAGGGTGCGGCTGCGCGAAGAGGTGCTGTCCGGCGTCGAGGAAGTATTGCTGGAAGGGGTTGCCGACCTGGCCATCACCGGTTTCAGCATTCCCGGCTACCTGGGGGCGGAATTGAGCGACGTCGAATTTGTCGCCGTGGCTCACCCCGATCATTCGTTGCATCGCCTGAACCGTGAATTGAGCTTTCAGGACCTGGAAAGCCAGATGCAGGTGGTGATTCGCGATTCCGGCCGCCAGCAGCCGCGGGATGTCGGCTGGCTGGGGGCGGAACAGCGCTGGACGGTAGGCAGCCTGGCCACCGCCGCCACTTTTGTCAGCAGCGGCCTGGGTTTTGCCTGGTTGCCCCGACACATGATCGAACGCGAATTGAAGGAAGGTTCGCTCAAGCTGCTACCGTTGGATCAGGGCGGCAGCCGTAATCCGAGCTTCTACCTGTATTCGAACAAGGACAAACCCCTGGGCCCGGCGACGCAAATCCTTATCGAGCTGCTGCGCACTTTCGATACCTTGCCTTTGGACGCGCCGTTTGCCGCGCCCGAACAAGCCTGACACGGAGTTCACCGATGGCCTATTTCGAACATGAAGGTTGCAACCTGCACTATGAGGAATATGGCCACGGCACCCCGCTGCTGCTGGTTCACGGGCTCGGCTCGAGCACGCTGGACTGGGAAATGCAGATCCCGGCGCTATCAGCCCGCTACCGGGTGATCGTCCCGGACATCCGCGGCCACGGCCGTTCCGAAAAACCCCGGGAGCGCTACAGCATCGCGGGATTCAGCGCCGACCTGGTCGCGCTGATCGAGCATTTGAATCTTGGCCCGGTGCACTATGTCGGACTGTCGATGGGCGGCATGATCGGTTTCCAGCTCGGCGTCGATCAGCCGCAATGGCTCAAGAGTCTGACCATCGTCAACAGCGCCCCCGAAGTCAAAGTGCGCAGCCGAGGACGACTACTGGCAGTGGTTCAAACGCTGGAGCCTGATGCGCGTGCTCAGTCTGGCGACCATCGGCAAAGCGCTGGGCAGCAAACTTTTTCCGAAACCGGAACAAGCCGATCTGCGGCAGAAGATGGCCGAACGCTGGGCAAAAAACGACAAACGTGCTTATCTCGCCAGCTTCGATGCGATTGTGGGTTGGGGGGTTCAGGAACGACTTTCCCGAGTGACCTGTCCAACGCTGATCATCAGCGCCGACCGTGACTACACCCCGGTGGCACTGAAAGAAACCTATGTAAAACTGCTACCGAATGCGCGGCTGGTGGTGATCGCCGATTCGCGCCACGCCACCCCGCTCGATCAACCCGAACGCTTCAATCAAACGCTGCTGGAGTTTCTTGCCGCAGCCGATATTCAATCTCAGGATCACTGACCCATGTTGAAAAAACTCGCCCTCGCCGCCGGTACCGTGCTGTTCGCCGCCAACCTGATGGCTGCCACGCCAGCCAAGGCACCGCACGTGCTGCTGGAGACCACCAACGGCCAGATCGAAATCGAACTGGATCCGGTCAAGGCGCCGATCAGTACCAAAAACTTTCTGGATTACGTGAACAGCGGCTTCTACAACAACACGATTTTCCACCGAGTGATCCCGGGCTTTATGGTCCAGGGCGGCGGTTTCACTCAACAGATGCAGCAAAAAGAAACCAAGGCTCCTATCAAGAACGAACACAAAAACGGTCTGGCCAACGTTCGTGGCACCTTGTCCATGGCTCGCACTTCCGTACCTGATTCGGCGACCAGCCAGTTCTTCATCAACGTCAAGGACAACGACTTCCTAGACCAGGGCGATGGCTACGCAGTGTTCGGCAAAGTGGTCAAAGGTATGGACGTCGTCGACATCATCGTCAACTCGCCAACCACCACCAAACAAGGCATGCAAAACGTGCCTTCCGACCCTGTGTTCATCAAGTCGGCCAAAGTCATCGACTAAGCTGTACAGGGCGTATCGAGCGGCGTGAACTCAACCTCACGCCGCTCACACCGATAAAAGGAGAGCCCGTACTCCGGGCGGTTATCTGATGCTCTATCGCCGTTTCGAACAACTTATCGACATCTTCCGTGACGCCCCCACCGCTTCCCCGCCGGATCGTGTTCTCCCTTCTATACCTATTACCTGAAGCAGGTCTGGCCGAGCTTTGCCGCCCTGCTGGTCGTCGGCTTGTTCGCCGCGCTGATCGAAGTGGCGCTGTTCAGTTACCTGAGCCGCATCATCGACCTGGCGCAAGGCACGCCGAACCCGAATTTTTTCCAGGAGCACGGCATCGAGCTGGCCTGGATGGTGGTGGTTGCCCTCGTGCTGCGCCCGATCTTCTTCGGCCTGCACGACCTGCTGGTGCATCAGACCCTGAGCCCCGGCATGACCAGCATGATCCGCTGGCAGAACCACAGCTATGTGCTCAAGCAGAGCCTTAACTTCTTCCAGAACGACTTCGCCGGGCGCATCGCCCAACGCATCATGCAGACCGGCAACTCGCTGCGCGATTCGGCAGTGCAAGCGGTCGATGCGCTATGGCACGTGGTGATCTACGCGATCAGTGCGCTGGTGTTGTTCGCCGAGGCCGACTGGCGTCTGATGATCCCGCTGCTGGTGTGGATCGCCGCTTACATCGGCGCGCTCTACTACTTCGTGCCACGGGTGAAAGAACGTTCGGTAGAAGCTTCCGACGCCCGCTCGAAGCTGATGGGACGGATCGTTGACGGTTACACCAACATCGCCACGCTGAAGCTGTTCGCCCACACCAATTTCGAACAGCACTACGCCAGGGAAGCCATCGAAGAACAGACCGTCAAAGCGCAAATGGCCGGTCGTGTAGTCACCAGCATGGACGTGGCGATCACCACCATGAACGGCCTGCTGATCGTCGGCACTACCGCTCTGGCGCTGTGGCTGTGGACGCAGTCGCTGATCTCGGTGGGCGCCATTGCCCTCGCGACCGGCCTGGTGATCCGCATCGTCAACATGTCCGGCTGGATCATGTGGGTGGTCAACGGCATCTTTGAAAATATCGGCATGGTCCAGGACGGTCTGCAGACCATCGCGCAACCGGTCAGCGTCACCGACCGCGACCAGGCCAAGCCGCTGACCGTGCCGCATGGCGAGGTGCGGTTCGAGCACGTCGATTTTCACTACGGCAAGAAGAAAGGCATCATCGGCGACCTCAACCTGACTATCAAACCGGGTGAAAAAATCGGCCTGATCGGGCCGTCCGGCGCCGGTAAATCGACCTTGGTCAACCTCTTGCTGCGCCTCTACGACGTCGAGGGCGGACGCATTCTGATCGACGGCCAGAACATCGCCGACGTCGGCCAGGAAAGCCTGCGCGCACGGATCGGCATGATCACTCAGGACACCTCGTTGCTGCACCGTTCGATCCGCGACAATTTGTTGTACGGCAAACCGGATGCCACCGATGCCGAGTTGTGGGACGCGGTGCACAAGGCGCGCGCCGATGAGTTCATTCCGTTGCTGTCGGATGCGGAAGGCCGCACTGGCTTCGACGCGCACGTCGGTGAGCGCGGGGTGAAGCTGTCCGGTGGTCAACGTCAACGCATCGCCATCGCACGGGTGCTGCTCAAGGATGCTCCGATCCTGATCATGGATGAGGCGACCTCGGCACTCGACTCGGAAGTCGAGGCGGCGATTCAGGAAAGCCTGGAAACCCTGATGCAGGGCAAAACCGTGATCGCGATTGCGCACCGGCTCTCGACCATCGCCCGCATGGATCGGCTGGTGGTGCTGGAGAACGGCAAGATTGCCGAGAGCGGCACCCACGCCGAACTGCTGGCGCATCGCGGGTTGTATGCGCGGTTGTGGGCGCACCAGACCGGAGGGTTTGTCGGGATCGACTGAGTTGAATGTTCCCACAGGGGTTCCTTTACCCTGTCAAACCGCCACAGGCCTCAGACCACGGGCCCTGGCGGTTTTTTCGGCGCTGGCATTCCACAAAAACCCTGCTGTACTCAGCCAAGGCTTCGGAACGGAGCCTGTCGTAAGTCTGCAAGGACGCACAACCCGATGCAGTCTCGATAGCAGCGCTATCAAGGACTCTTCTCATGTCTCTGTTCAAACGTTCAGTCACGGAGTTGCTGGGTACGTTCTGGTTGGTATTGGGTGGGTGTGGCAGTGCGGTGATCGCCGCGTCGTCGCCACTGGGAATCGGCGTGCTGGGGGTGGCCCTGGCCTTTGGTTTGACGGTGTTGACCATGGCGTTCGCCATTGGTCACATCAGCGGATGTCATCTCAACCCGGCCGTGTCGGTCGGTCTGTTTGTCGGAGGTCGGTTTCCGGCCAGAGAACTGCCCGCCTACATCATCGCCCAAGTGCTGGGCGCGATTATTGCTGCAGGGTTGATCTACTACATCGCCAGCGGCAAGGAAGGGTTCGATCTGTCGACGGGGCTGGCCTCCAATGGCTACGGCGAACACTCTCCCGGCAAGTACTCGATGGCAGCAGGCTTCGTCTGTGAACTGGTGATGACGGCGATGTTCGTGCTGATCATCCTCGGTGCCACCGACAAGCGCGCGCCGGCAGGACTGGCACCGATCGCCATCGGCCTGGCCCTGACGCTGATCCACCTGATCTCGATCCCGGTGACCAATACCTCAGTCAACCCGGCCCGCAGTACCGGCCCGGCACTGCTGGTGGGCGGCTGGGCGATCGCACAGCTGTGGATGTTCTGGGTCGCGCCGTTGCTCGGCGCGGTGGTCGGCGGGGTGACATACCGCTGGCTGGGCAAGGAAGACAGCTGAGACCGGGGGCGAGGATCATTCCTGTCGATAAGGCAGGGCGGTCCTCGCTTCCTCGGCGTAAGCCAGCACGCCCAGACGCTCCTGTTGCAGGAAATCCTTCACTGCTGCTTTCAAACCCGGATGCCGCAGGTAATGCCAGGAATGGGTGATCACCGGTTCGAAACCGCGAATCAGTTTGTGCTCGCCTTGAGCACCGGCATCGAAACGCTGGTAACCCTGCGCTATCGCGTAATCCATGCCCTGGTAAAAACACGTCTCGAAATGCAGCCGGTCAAACTCCGCCAGACATCCCCAATAACGTCCGTAAAAGCTGTCGCCACCGACCAGACTGAACGCCATCGCCACCGGCCGTGATCCCTGTTTCGCCAGCACCACGCGAATCGATTCAGGCATACGTTCAGCCAGCAAACTGAAAAACTCCCGCGTCAAATAAGGCGTTTGCCGACGCACCGCATAGGTATTGGCGTAACAGGCATAGACAAAATCCCACTGCGCTTCGTCCAGTTCGCGCCCTTGCAGCCATTCAAACTCGAAGCCCTGCGCCGCCACTTGCTCGCGTTCCTTGCGCATCTGTTTGCGCTTGCGCGAACTGAGCACATCAAGGAAATCCTGAAAGTCGCGGTAACCGCGATTCTGCCAGTGATACTGACAGCCGATGCGCTGTAACCAATCCGATTGCTCGGCCATCGCGGCATCGGTGAACGGGTCGGTGAAATTGATGTGCGCGCTGGAGAGCCCTTCGATTTCGAGATACCCCGGCAAGCTCTTCAGCAGCTCGAAACCGTCCTCGACGTTCGCCGCCAACAGCCTCGGCCCGCTGACCGGGCTGAACGGCACCGCTGTCAACAGCTTGGGGTAATAGTCGATGCCCGCCCGTGCGCAGGCATCCGCCCAGGCGTGATCGAACACGTATTCGCCGTAGGAGTGCCACTTGCGGTAACTGGGGAGCGCGGCGATCAGCCGGTCACCCTCGACGTGCAACAGATGCTCGGCTTGCCAACCCGAATGCGGGCCGATGCTGGCGCTGTCTTCCAGGGCACTGAGAAAGGCATGGCGCAAAAACGGCTGGGCCTCCGGCACCAGGGCATCCCAGGTGCGCGGGGCAATGTCGGACAGATTTTCCAGTCGCTGCAGCGGCATAAATTCCTCTTCACCTGAATGCGTGAAAGCTTCGCGAGTATCGCTTATCGCGACGCAACCTACACGACCTATCCGACCGCAGTGCTCTGGACGGGGTCTTCCAGTTGAATTCGTATCGTCATCGCAACGCCATCACTTTGCCACTGCTCTGTCATAAACCATCGCGATACTGGCGCCTGTTTTTAGAGCGCCGGGTTCTACCCGGACACTGTTTTCCGACGTTCAAATCGTCGGTTGTGCCCAGGATGGTTCAGCCATCCTCTCTCATCTTCGGAGATTGCTATGCGTCTTGCTTCCACGAAAACTGCGGCGGCCCTGTGCGGTGGCCTGTTGCTGGCCATGAGTGTTCCGGCCAGTGCCGCAGTCGACGCCAAACTGCTCGACATGCTCAAGGCCAACGGTTCGATTTCCCAAGCGCAGTACGTAGAACTGCAAACTGAACTGGCCAAGGATCAGAAGGCTCAGCAAATCGCGCAGCAGGCGCAGCAAGAGACCAATGAACAAGTCGCGGCTGTCGCGAAGAAGACCAACGAACAAAGCGCTTTCGACCAGAAACTGGCGTGGGCCGCCAAGACCCAGTTCAAGGGTGATGTGCGTATTCGTCAGGAGACCGTCAAGATCGACGGCGAGTCCAACAATGGCGGCCGCGACAAGGATCGCCAACGCATCCGTGCCCGTCTGGGTGCCTACAGCGAGATCAACCCGCAGGTCGACACCGGCATCCGTATCGCCACCGGCGGCGGCGATGACGCTCGCTCGACCAACCAGAGCCTGGACAACTACTTCGACAAGAAATCGATCTGGCTGGATCAGGGTTACGTCGACTACCACCCCGATGCGATCAAGAACCTGCACATCGTTGGCGGCAAGATGCCGCAGCAATGGAGTAAGCATGGGCGACATCATCTGGGATAGCGATATCAGCCCCGAAGGCCTGGCCGTCACTTACAAATACCCGTTGGGCGCGAGCGCCGAACTGTTCGGCAGCCTGGGCAACTACACCCTCAAGGACAACGTCGACGGCGAAGGCGTGCAATTCCGTCACGACTTGCGTCTGACCGCTGGCCAGTTGGGTAGCCGCCTGGCGCTCACCGACAACCTGAAACTGACCCTCGGCGGCAGCGTCTACGCCTACCAGAATGACGAAGACATCACCGCCGGCGGCACCAGCATCCCATCGGTACTGGCCACCAACGGCAACACCCCGAACGAGCAGTTCAAACTGTACGAAGGCTTTGGTCAGCTGGACATCGGTGGCCTGGCGATGCCGCTGTCGCTGTACGGTCAGGTGGTCAATAACCAGGATGCCAGCAACGACCAGGACATGGGCTGGCTGGCGGGTGTGAAGACCAAGGTCTACGGCTTCGGCCTGGACTACAACTATCGCGACGTACAGCGTAACGCCGTGGTTGGCGCCTTCACCGACTCTGACTTCGCTAACGGTTTCACCGGTTCGCGCGGCAGCAAGTTGAAAGTGAGCTACGAGCTGGACAAGAACTTCTCCCTCGGCGCGACTTACCTGATGGCGAAATCCGACTATACCAACGCCACTTTGCGCGACTCGAAAATCAACACCCTGCAACTGGATGCTGAAGCCAAGTTCTGATAATCCCGCTGTCCGGCTCGGGCAGGGATGCCTGAGTCGCCTTTCCAAACCCGCTTGCGCTATCGGTCCCCATCATCTGTCCGATAGTGCATAGCGGGTTTTTGCGCTCGCGCATTCCCTGCCCCACTGCAGGAGCGGGCTTGCTCGCGATGGTAGTGAGGACGCCGCAGGGTGCCAGGCTCCCCGCGGTATCGTTGACGACCATCGCGAGCAAGCTCGCGCCTACAGGTGTGGGCGTTTAGCGCTTGCGCAGTATCACGCTGCCAATCGAGTAACCCGCACCGAACGAGCTGAGCACTGCCAGCGAGCCCGCCGCCAGGTCATCCTGGTTCTTGTGAAACGCAATCACCGAACCCGCCGAGCTGGTGTTGGCATAGGTGTCGAGGATCACCGGTGCCTCTTCTTCAGTGGCTTCGCGACCGAGCAGCTTGCGCACGATCAGGTGGTTCATGCTCAGGTTGGCCTGGTGCAGCCAGAAGCGTTTCACGTCGCCGACGTTGAGTTGGTTCTCTTGCAGATGCTCGCCGATCAACTCGGCGACCATCGGGCACACATCCTTGAACACCTTGCGGCCTTCCTGCACGAACAGCTTGTCGCGAGTGCCGATGCCCTCTTCCGCCGCGCGATTAAGGAAACCGAAGTTGTTACGGATGTTGTTGGAGAACTTGGTCAGCAGTTTGGTGCTGACCACGTCAAATTGGTGCTTGGAGGTCGCGGTGTCAGCGCGCTCGATGATCACCGCAGTCGCAGCGTCGCCGAAGATGAAGTGGCTGTCGCGATCACGGAAATTGAGGTGGCCGGTGCAGACTTCCGGGTTGACCATCAGGATGGCCCGGGCCTGGCCCAGTTGTACGCTGTTGGCTGCCGCCTGAATGCCGAAGGTCGCCGAAGAACAGGCCACGTTCATGTCGAAACCGAAACCCTGGATACCCAGCGCTTCCTGGACTTCAATGGCGATGGCCGGGTAAGCGCGTTGCAGGTTGGAGCAGGCGACGATCACGCCGTCGATATCAGCGGCGGTTTTGCCGGCGCGCTGCAAGGCTTGTTCGGCAGCGCCGATGGCCATTTGGCAGAGTACCGACCATTCGTCGTTGGAGCGCTCCGGCAGACGCGGGGCCATGCGCTGTGGATCGAGGATGCCGTCCTTGTCCATGACAAAGCGGCTTTTGATGCCCGAGGCTTTTTCGATGAACGCGGCGCTGGATTCGGTCAGGGCCTGGACTTCACCGCTGGCGATGGCCTCGGCGTTGTCCGCGTTGAACTGCGCGACGTAGGTATTGAAAGACTGCACCAGCTCTTCGTTGGAGATGCTGTTGGCCGGGGTGTACAGGCCGGTGCCGCTGATGACGACGTTATGCATGGTCGTTTCTCTAATCTGTTCAGGCAGAAAGTGCTGGAACCGTCGTACCAACACACAAAGGGTCTATTCCCATCCGGGGGACGCAAACCTGGCATCGCTTTACTCCGGTCCGCCTGTAGCCGCGAAGGCTCAAAACCGCAGGGCCGGCGTTTATAGGCGCGAAGTTTGCCATAAACACCGGGTTTTCGCCCTATATTGCACGACCCAACGATTTTACGCGGCCCCAACGTAGGAGCTGCCGCAGGCTGCGATCTTTTGATTTTTGTCGCGACACTGGAAGATCAAAAGATCGCCTTCGGCGGCCCCATGCAGGAGCTGCCGGGGCTACGGCTCGACCTGGGTCCATTGCTTATTCAGGCGTTTGTCGGAGATCGGAACCTTGGTGCCTAACTGCTGGGCAAACAGCGACACCCGGTATTCCTCCAGCCACCAGCGATACAGCTCAAGTTGCGGATCGCGTTTACCTTCCTGGGCGTGCTTGGCCGCGCGAGTCTGGTATTGCGCCCAGAGCCCGGCGAGTTCACCGCTCCAGACCCGGTCCTTCTGCACCTGCGCGCCGAGTTTCTCGAAACGCTGCTCAACGGCTTTCAGATAACGCGGCAGCTCTTTGAGCCACTGCATCGGCGTTTCCCGAACGAATCCCGGGTAGACCAGATGACTGATCTGCTGCTTGATGTCGTTCAGCGCCACAGCCTGGGCCAGATCGATCTTGCCCTTGAAGCGCTTTTGCAAACCGTGCCAGATCTTCAGGATTTCCAGGGTCAACCGCGCCACACGCTCGGCGTGCTCGGTCCAACTGCCGCGTTTGCGCTCAGCCAGCGCCGCCAGCCCCGCACCATCACGCGGCAACGGGTCTTCGCCTTCAAGGATGCAGCTGTCGAGACTGGCCAGCAGAATGTCCTCGACCAGCGCATCGACGCGACCCAAGTCGCGATAGAGCAGGCCCAGCTCAGTCTGCCCCGGCAATTTTCCGCGCAAGAACTTGGCCGGCTCGGCCAGTTGCTGCATCAACAACCGCTGCAACGCGCGACGATGCTGGAACTCGGCTTCGGCCGGGGTCGAAAACCGCCCTTCCTTGACCGTGCCGCCCTCTTCCACCAGCGCCGGATATACCGTCATCGATAGCCCGGCAATCTTCTGCTGAGTCTTTTCCGCCACCGGCGCGAAGACTTTCGCTTCCACCGGTTGCTGACTTTTCGCGCTCTGCGGCACGGCCAACGCGGCCTGACTGGCTTCGGCAAACCGTGCGGTCAGTTCGGCCAGATCACGCCCTTCGCCAAGGAACTTGCCTTGGCCGTCGACGATTTCCAGGTTCATCCGCAGATGCCCTTCGACTTGCTGCGCAGCTTCCGCCCACGCTTCGTCGCTGACCCGCGCACCGGTCATGCGCAACAGCTCGCGGCCCAGCGCTTGCGGCAGCGAACCCTCGGCAAACGTCATGCGTTGCAACGCAGCCTTGATGAAGTCGGGCACCGGCACGAAGTTCTTGCGCAACGCTTTCGGCAAGTTGCGCACGAGGGCGATGCACTTGGCCTCGATCAGCCCCGGCACCAGCCATTCCAGACGCTCCGGCGGCAGCATCGGCAACAACGGCGCCGGTACGCGCAGGGTCACGCCATCGCGCGGGTGATTGGGTTCAAAGTGATAGGTCAGCGCCAGTTCCAGATCACCAATGTGCAAGGTGTCCGGGTAATGCAGCGCGGTGACTTCGCTGGCCTCGCGGGCCAGCACGTCTTCTTCGCGCATGATCAGCAGTTGCGGATCTTTCTGGCTGTTGACGCGATACCAACTGTCGAAGGTCGCGGTCTGGTGAATCTCCGCCGGCAGCCGCGCATCGTAGAAGGCGTACAAGGTTTCTTCGTCGGCGAGAATATCCCGGCGACGGGCCTTGGCTTCGAGTTCGTCGAGTTGTTCCAGCAACTGCGCATTGGCCGACAGGCATTTGGCTTTCGATTGAATCTCGCCACGCACCAGACCTTCGCGGATAAACAGTTCACGCGAGACCACCGGGTCCACCGGGCCGTAATGCACCGGCCGACGGCCGACCACAATCAGCCCGAACAGCGTGATCTGCTCGAACGCGACGACCTGACCGCGCTTCTTCTCCCAATGCGGTTCGAAGTGGTTTTTCTTGATCAGGTGCCCGGCCAGCGGTTCAATCCAGTCGGCGTCGATCTTGGCGACCATGCGCGCATAGAGCTTGGTGGTTTCCACCAGCTCGGCGGTCATCAGCCATTGCGGGCGTTTCTTGCCGATGCCCGACGACGGATGAATCCAGAAACGGCGCTGCCGCGCGCCAAGGTAATCGCCGTCCTCTGTTTTCTGGCCGATCTGGCTGAGCAGCCCCACCAGCACCGCTTTGTGCAGTTTCGGGTAATCCGCCGGCTCTTTATTGAGGCTCAACTGCATGTCGCGGCAGATCAGGCTCAACTGGCGATGGGAATCGCGCCACTCGCGCAGACGCAGATAGTTGAGGAAGTTCTTCCGGCACCAATTGCGCAGCGGGCTCGCGGTCAACGCCTGGCGCTGCTCTTCAAAACCACGCCACAAATTGACCAGCCCGGCGAAGTCGGAATCGACATCTTTCCATTGCGCATGGGCCTGATCTGCCGCTTGCTGACGCTCCGGCGGACGCTCGCGCGGGTCCTGAATCGACATGGCGCTGGCGACGATCAGTACTTCCTGCAGGCTGCCGAGTTTTGCCGCTTCAAGCAGCATGCGGCCCATGCGCGGGTCTACGGGCAGCCGCGCCAGCTGGCGACCGAGCGGTGTCAGCTGGCTGTTGCGATCGACCGCCGAGAGTTCTTGCAGCAGGTTGAAACCGTCGCTGATCGCCTTGCCATCCGGCGGCTCGATGAACGGGAATGCGGTGATCTCGCCGAGACGCAAATGCAGCATCTGCAAAATAACGGCGGCGAGGTTAGTGCGCAGAATTTCCGGATCGGTGAATTCCGGGCGCCCGATGAAATCCTCTTCGCTGTACAGGCGGATGCAAATGCCCGGTTCGACGCGACCGCAACGGCCTTTACGCTGGTTGGCGCTGGCCTGGGAAATGGCTTCGATGGGCAGGCGCTGGACCTTGGCCCGATAGCTGTAGCGGCTGATGCGCGCGGTGCCGCTGTCGATCACGTAGCGGATGCCGGGCACTGTCAGCGAGGTTTCCGCGACGTTGGTAGCCAGCACCACCCTGCGCCCCGGGTGCGACTGGAAAATGCGCTGCTGTTCGGCCGGTGACAGCCGTGCATACAGTGGCAGGATTTCAGTGTGCTTGAGTTGGGCCTTGCGCAGCATGTCGGCGGCGTCGCGGATTTCCCGCTCGCCGGGCAGGAACACCAACACATCCCCGGGACTTTTACGCTCGCTACGCTCGAACGCGGCGACTTCGTCGAGGGCGGCGAGGATCGCCTGATCCACGGTCAAGTCATCTTCGACGCGATTACCCTCTTCGTCCTGCTCCAGCGTCAGCGGGCGATACCAGGTATCGACCGGGAAGGTACGGCCGGACACTTCCACAATCGGCGCATCGTCGAAATGCTTGGAGAAACGCTCCAGATCGATGGTCGCCGAAGTGATGATGACTTTCAGATCCGGGCGACGCGGCAGCAGGGTTTTCAGGTAACCGAGCAGGAAGTCGATGTTGAGGCTGCGTTCGTGGGCTTCGTCGACGATGATCGTGTCGTAACGTTCGAGATAGCGATCATTCTGGGTTTCCGCCAGCAGGATGCCGTCGGTCATCAGTTTGATCAGGGTGTTGGAATCGCTTTGATCTTCGAAGCGCACTTGATAGCCGACCAACGAACCGAGCGGCGTGCCGAGTTCTTCGGCGACGCGACTGGCGACACTGCGTGCGGCAATTCGACGTGGCTGGGAATGCCCGATCAAGCCGTGCTGGCCACGACCGATTTCCAGACAGATTTTCGGCAACTGCGTGGTTTTACCCGAGCCGGTTTCGCCCGCGATGATCAGCACCTGGTGCTGTTCCAGCGCCTTTTTGATTTCGTCGCGCTTGGCCGCAATCGGCAGGCTGTCGTCGTAACGAATCACCGGCAGGCTGGCCTTGCGCGCCAGTACCTGATCACAGGATGCCTGCATCCGCGTCACCCACAGGGCCAACTTGGCCTCATCGGGCTTTTTACGCAGCTCAAGCAACTGCCGCCGCAGCCGATGGCGGTCGGCGAGCATGGCGTGGTCGAGGTTTTTCAGCAGTTTGTCGATGGAGGGCGATTCGTCGGTCATCGGGTACGCAATTCGGTCGTCTATTTGTGCAGGGGGCCGATTGTCGCAGATTTACTATGGATTGCGGATGTTCAAAGCGGGGCATGCGTAGGCGCTGCCGAAGGCTGCATCTTTTGATCCTGATTTTGTCGGTGCTTTTGAGCAACAAAATCCAAAGATCGCAGCCTTCGGCAGCGCCTACAGGGTTGTGGCGTTATTCGTTATCGAGGCCTTTGCGCCGGTATGGGAAGACATCAATGACTTTCCCCGCCCGAATCGCCTCTTGCAGGCTCTTCCAGTAATCGGCGTTGTACAACTCGCCATGCAGTTGATCGAACAACTTGCGCTGGCCGGAATCGGCGAACAGAAACGGCGGAAATTCTTCGGGAAACACATCCAGCGGCCCGATCGAATACCACGGCTCGGAGGCCATTTCGTCCTCAGGCGTACGCGGTGCCGGAATATGGCGGAAGTTGGCTTCGGTGAGAAAGCAGATCTCGTCGTAGTCATAAAACACCACACGCCCGTGACGGGTGACGCCGAAGTTTTTCAGCAGCATGTCGCCGGGAAAGATGTTCGCCGCCGCCAACTGCTTGATCGCCAGGCCGTAATCCTCCAGCGCCTCACGCACCTGGGCGTCGTTGGCGTTCTCCAGATAGAGGTTGAGCGGAGTCATCCGCCGTTCCGTCCAGCAGTGGCGGATCAGTACTGTGTCGCCGTCGACCGACACCGTCGACGGCGCCACTTCGAGCAATTCCTCAAGACATGCCGGATCGAATTTGCTCAGCGGAAAACGGAAATCGGCGAATTCCTGGGTATCGGCCATGCGCCCTACCCGATCGACGCTTTTCACCAGTCGGTACTTCTCGATCACCGTGGCGCGGTCGACGTTTTTCGACGGCGAAAAGCGGTCCTTGATGATCTTGAACACCGTGTTGAAGCCCGGCAGGGTGAACACGCTCATGACCATGCCACGGACACCGGGGGCCATGATGAATTGATCGTCGGTGTTGGCCAGGTGATTGATCAGCGCGCGGTAGAACTCGGATTTGCCGTGCTTGTAGAAGCCGATCGAGGTGTACAGCTCGGCGATGTGCTTGCCCGGCAAAATGCGCCGCAGAAAACCGATGAATTCTGCCGGCACCGGCACGTCGACCATGAAGTACGAACGAGTGAAAGAGAAAATGATCGACACATCTGCTTCATCGGTGATCAACGCATCGATCTGAATCCCGCGCCCTTCGCGGTGCAACAGCGGAATCACCAGCGGCCATTGCTCATCGCGGGTGTAAATGCGCCCGACCAGATACGCGCCCTTGTTGCGGTACAGCACCGAGGAAAACAACTCGACACTGAGTTCCGGATCCTTGCACACCCAGTCCGGCAGGTTCTCGCGCAGTTGCGCTTCGAGGCGGCGCAAGTCGCCGGGCAAATCGGCGTAATCCTCGCCGAAGCGGTAGTCGGCAAAAATGCTCGCGAGCATCCCCGACAACTGGCCCTGCGGCTTGTAAGTGCGGGTTTGTGCGGCGCGGGCACGGCGCAAACTCGGGCGGGTGGTGTGGATGAACATGCAGCCGTCGCTGATCAGGTCATGGCTGAACAGCCCGCAGAAAATCGAGTTGTACCAGGTCTCGGACAGTTCATCGTCGAAGCGCAGGTCGATGACGCTGATGTAAGCGCTTTTCACCAGCGGCCAGCAGCTGACATTCATCAACGCATCGATCTGGAAAGAGGCGCGCAGGCGCTCCACCGTCTCACCGACTTTGTCTTCGTAGAGATTGATCCGCGCGGCCGACGCCGATTGCGTTTCCTGCCACAGCGCGTGTTCGAAGCGTTCACGCGCGCCATCGGTGATCCGGCGGAAATGCTCGCGGTAATCGTCAAAGCCATCGAGGATCATTCGGGCGATGTCGGCGGCTGGCCATTGCTGCGGCATAGGTAAAACCTCGGCGGCTGTTCTTGTCATTGGAGCCTGAGCTTAGTGGCCCTTTGTTACGCAACGCAACCATTGCCTTGTGCCCCGACTGGCGCGACACTTGCGCGCCAATCAACGAAGGAACGTGCCGTGAACCCCGTCGATATTTTTCGCATGCTGTCGTTGGCGGCCATTTGGGGTGCGAGCTTTCTGTTCATGCGCATCATCGCCCCGGTCATCGGCACCGTGCCCACCGGGTTCTTGCGGGTGTCGATCGCCGCCGCCGGGCTGTTGGTGATTCTGGGACTGATGCGCATCAGCTGGGATTTCAAGGGCAAACTCAAGACGGTGATGCTGCTCGGGGTGATCAACTCCGGCATTCCGGCGACCCTCTATTCGGTTGCAGCCCAGGTGCTGCCGGCGGGCTACTCGGCGATTTTCAATGCCACCACGCCGTTGATGGGCGTGCTGATCGGCGGGCTGTTCTTCAGTGAAAAACTCACTCCGGCGAAATTGGGCGGAGTGTTTCTCGGCCTGTTCGGCGTCGGTGTGCTGACCCGTGCCGGGCCGGTGGCGTTCGATATGCAACTGCTGATGGGCGCCCTCGCCTGCCTGCTCGCGACCACCTGTTATGGCTTTGCCGGGTTCCTCGCACGGCGCTGGCTGGATCACGCTGGCGGCCTCGACAGCCGTCTGTCGGCCTTGGGCAGCATGCTCGGGGCGACGCTGTTCCTGCTGCCGCTGTTTGCTTACAGCGTGGCCACCCAACCTCCCGCAAGCTGGGGCGGCTGGAATGTCTGGTTATCGCTGCTGGGATTGGGCCTGGGGTGCACGGCTTTCGCGTACATCATTTACTTCCGCCTGCTGACTTCAGTCGGGCCGGTGAAGTCAATGACCGTGACCTTCATGATTCCGCCGTTCGGCGTGTTGTGGGGTGCGCTGTTGCTGGATGAGCCGTTGTCGATGGCGCATATCTACGGCGGAATGTTGATTGCCGTGGCGTTGTGGCTGGTGTTGAAACCGGCCAGGGGGCTGGCCGGTAGATTTGTTCAAGGCTGATTGTCGCCATCGCGGGCAAGCCCGCACACATTGGTGCTCCTGTGAACACATACCTGTGGATCACTGAAGCCACCTGTGGGAGCGGGCTTGCCCGCGATGGCGGCCTTACAGCCTCCCTACAAGGCAGCCTGACTCACCTCACCGTCCACCAACCGCCGAATCCCCAGCGGATTGGCATTCTGCAATGCCTCAGGCAGCAAGGCATCCGGGTAATTCTGAAAGCACACCGGCCGCAGGAATCGGTCTATGGCCAGTGTGCCTACCGAAGTCCCGCGGGCATCCGAAGTGGCCGGATACGGCCCGCCATGCACCATCGCCTCGCACACCTCGACCCCGGTCGGATAGCCATTGAGCAAAATCCGCCCGACCTTTTCCTGCAACCGTTCGGCCAGCCAGCGATACTCCATCAACTCCGCAGCCTCACCGATCAGCGTCGCGGTCAGTTGCCCGCGCAAGCCATCGAGCGCTGCCGCCAACTGCGCCTGATCTTCAACCTCGATGACGATAGTGGTCGGCCCGAACACCTCCTCCTGCAGCAATTCGTCGCCCTTGAGCAACAGGCTGACATCCGCCTGGAACACCTGCGGCTGCGCCTGATTGCCCTCTTGCGGTTTACCCGCCAGATGCTTGAGGCCGGGATGTTCGTGCAATTCACCCAGCCCGCGGCTGTAGCTGGCCAGTGCACCGGCGTTGAGCATGGTCTGCGCCGGTTGCTGGTTCATGCTCGCGCAAAAGGTTTGCAGGAACTGGCTGAACTGCGGCGAACGCAGGCCGATGACCAGGCCCGGGTTAGTGCAGAACTGCCCACACCCCAGCGTCACCGAGCCGGCGAGCTGCGCGGCGATCTGCTCGCCACGGGCCTTGAGAGCCTCGGGCAGCAGGAACACCGGGTTGATGCTCGACATCTCGGCAAATACCGGGATCGGCTGAGGACGGCTGGCAGCCATCTGGCTGAGGGCATTGCCGCCCTTGAGGGAACCCGTAAAACCTACGGCCTGGATGGCCGGGTGTTTGACCAGCCACTCGCCCACGCCACCGCCATAGATCATGTTGAACACGCCCGCAGGCATCTGCGTGCGTTCGGCAGCGCGCATGATCGCATCCGCCACCCATTCGGCCGTTGCCATGTGCCCGCTGTGCGCTTTGAACACCACCGGGCAGCCCGCGGCCAGGGCTGATGCGGTATCGCCACCGGCAGTGGAAAAAGCCAGGGGAAAGTTGCTCGCGCCAAACACCGCCACCGGCCCCAGCGCAATTCGGTACTGGCGCAGATCCGGACGTGGCAAGGGTTGGCGATCCGGCAATGCCTGATCGATACGCGCGCCGTAGAAGTCGCCACGACGCAGCACCTTGGCGAACAAACGCATCTGCCCGCTGGTACGCCCGCGCTCACCCTGGATACGCCCCGCCGGCAGCGCAGTTTCACGGCAGACAATGGCGACAAAATCATCGCCCAGCGCGTCGATTTCATCGGCAATCGCGTCCAGGAACTGCGCGCGCTTCCCGGCGCTCAGGTTTCGGTAGACCGGGTAAGCCGCTGCGGCAGCTTCGGCAGCAGCGTCCACCTCGGCTTCGGTTGCCTGGAAAAAGCTTCCCGGCAATGGCTCGCCGGTGCTTGCGTCAAGGCTGTGCAGTTGCAAAGAACCCTTGGCACTGCGATGCCCGCCGATGTAGTTGTGTCCGGTATGCGTGGTCATGAAAGAGTCCTTGGCCGGCCGACAGCGCCGGGAATTGAAGGCTTAAAGTGCACGAACCTGGCCTATTTCCAGCGGCTGGGCACTTTCGCCGATACCGTTTTCCAGAGGGGCGCCGAACGCATCGAGGCTGACCTGGAATCGATCACCCGGCTGGGTTTTAATCCCGTCGGCGAACGACAGCGTGGCGGTACCGAAGTAATGCACGTGAACATCACCAGGGCGCAGGAATTGCGCGTACTTGAAGTGGTGGAATTCGAGATTGGCCAGACTGTGGCACATGTTGTCTTCGCCGCTGAGAAACTCTTTTTCCCAGATCGTTTCGCCATTGCGCGTGATGCGGCTGGTGCCTGCCAGGTGGCGGGGTAATTCACCCACGCGCAACTCCGGACCATAGGCGCAGAAGCGCAGTTTCGAGTGGGCGAGGTACAGGTAATTGCGGCGCTCCATCACATGGTCGGAGAACTCGTTGCCCAAGGCGTACCCGACCCGGTACGGCAGGCCGTCGTCGCCTATGACGTAGAGGCCCGTCAGTTCCGGCTCTTCACCGGCATCCTCGGCGAAGGGCGGGACCGGAAAATCGGCACCGGGGCGCACAACAATGCTGCCATCGCCCTTATAGAACCACTCCGGTTGCGCCCCGACCTGCCCGGCCGCTGGCTTGCCGCCTTCCAGGCCCCATTTGAAAATGCGCATGGTGTCGGTCATGCCGGCCTCCACCACGCCCTCCTGCTGATGCATCTTGTCCCGCGCCGAAGCGCTGCCCAGGTGGGTCAGGCCGGTGCCACTGATCAGGCAATGGGCCGGGTCTTCGTGGTCGAGCGGTGCCAGGACTTTGCCCTGCGCCAGCAGTTGCGCGTAGTCCGGGCCAGGCTCGGTGCCACGCAGCGCGGCCTCTTCCTGCAGGCTTCGTCCGGCGCGAATCGCCGCCAGTGCCAGTTCACGTGTGTTGCGAGTGTCGCGCAGTACCTGGACCAACGGCCCGTCGACGAGGCCGACGTGGCGTTCACCGGCAGTGTTTTCAAATTGAATCAGGCGCATGTCGGCCCTCCACAGAGTCGGGGGATGGCGCCGCCGTGAGCGGCGCTGCAAGGTCACTCGATGATGTTGAAGTCGCTCAGGTATTCATCGGAGATTTCCAGGCCCAGGCCCGGCGTGTTGTCGTCGAGCTGGATGTAACCGTTGACCGGTTGCGGCTCGCCCTTGAACACGTAGTAGAAGAGTTCGTTGCCGACCTCGACGTCGAACACGGGGAAGAATTCGGCCATCGGCGAGGCGGTGGTGGACATGGTCAGGTGGTAGTTGTGCATCTGCCCGGCGTGGGGAATCACCGGCACCGACCAGGCTTCCGCCATGGCGTTGATCTTGCGTGCCGCGGTGATGCCGCCGACGCGGTTGGTGTCGTACTGGATCACGTCGATGGCGCGGCGTTCCAGCAGGTCTTTAAAACCGTAGGAAGTGAATTCATGCTCGCCGCCGGAGATCGGCATGATGCCCATCTTCTTCAGCTCGATGTAGCCTTCGATGTCGTCGGCAATCACCGGTTCTTCAAGCCAGCGCGGTTCGAACTCTGCCAGTTTTGGCAACATCCGACGGGCGTACTCCAGGGTCCAGCCCATGTAGCATTCGAGCATGATGTCGACATCAGGGCCGGCCAGTTCACGCAGCGCGCGCACCTGCTCGATGTTCTTGCGCATGCCCGCCGGGCCGTCCTTAGGGCCATAGCCGAAGCGCATTTTCAGCGCGGTGAAACCCTGGTTCAGATAACCCTGGGCTTCTTCGAGGAACAGGTCGAGGTTGTCGTTGGCGTAGAGCTTGGAGGCGTAGGTCCAGATCTTCTCCTTGGTGCGCCCGCCGAGCAGTTTGAACACCGGCTTGTTCACGGCCTTGCCCATGATGTCCCAGATGGCGATGTCGATCGCCGAGATCGCTGCCATGCCGATGCCTTTGCGACCCCAGGCGTGGCTCTGGCGGTACATCTTCTGCCAGATGTATTCGTTGTCGAACGGGTCTTCGCCAATGGCAATAGGCGCCAGGTAGGTGTCGATGATTTCCTTGGCCACTCGCGGCGCCAGGGCGCAGTTACCGATGCCGACCAGACCGGTGTCGGTCTCGACTTCCACCACCAGCCAGCCATGGAAACGAAACGAGCCCATGGCATCGCCGCGTTCGAACAGGATGTCACTGGCGTTGGTGCAGAAGTGTGCCTGAGGTGGAACGACTTTACCTTTCCACTCAAAAACTCGGGTTCGGATTGCTTTGATTTTCATGGGTACTGTTCCTTGCGCTGCCGGCTTCTTGTTATTAAGTCGCTGATTAGATGGGGCGACTTTTAGCCAGCGCGTAGGGGCGCGGATAATCACTTATGCGTATCCGGCGATAACCTGGGGTGATCGCAATTCGCAATTTATGCTGAAAGAAGGTTATAGGGAAAAGCAAAAGATCGCAGCCTTCGGCAGCGCCTACAGGGAATACAAAACCTGTGGGAGCTGCCGAAGGCTGCGATCTTTTGATCTCTACCCCTTAGTAGTTGTTGGCTCCCATCCGGCAGGCGATTTCGAACGCCTGGCGTATCGCGCCGACATTGGCCTTGCCCTGCCCGGCAATATCAAACGCCGTGCCATGGGCCGGCGTGGTGATCGGGATCGGCAAGCCACCCTGCACCGTCACCCCACGGGAGAACCCCATCAGCTTGATCGCGATCTGCCCCTGGTCGTGATACATCGTCACCACCGCGTCAAAGGCACTGGCATCTCCTGGACCTTGAGGAAAATAGTGTCTCCCGGATACGGACCTTCCGCCGCGATACCCAACGCCTGGGCCGAGCGCACCGCCGGACCGATGATGTCCAGTTCCTCGCGGCCGAACGAACCGTTGTCACCGTTGTGCGGATTGAGTCCGCACACGCCAATGCGCGGTTTTTCCAGGCCATTGCGCTTGAGCGCGGTATCGATCAGCTGGATCGCTTCCACCACACGTTCCTGGGTCAGCATGCCGGGCACTTGCGCCAGCGCCACGTGGGAGGTCACCCGGGAAGTCCAGAGGTTGTCGAGCACGTTGAATTCGCAGAACGGCCCGTGGAAATCCAGCAGCTCGGCGAACCAGTGCAACTCGTCGCTGTGGGCCATGCCGGCCATGTGCAGGGAGGTCTTGTTCAACGGGCCGAACAGCACCGCATCGGTGGTGCCGGCTTCGGTCAGGCGCAGTGCCTTTTCCAGCGTGTCGAGGCTGTAGCGACCACCGGTGACACTGGCTTCACTGCGGGCAAACTCACCGAGGGTGTCCCCCGATAGTCGTAGAACAGCGGAGTGTCATCGACGAACGACAACTGCTCCAGGGACTCGACGCGCCGGTAGGGAAATTCCACCCCGGCAATGCGCATGCCGCGTTGCATTTCCGCTTCGTCGGCAATCAGGATCACGTTGGCCTGACTGCGCACCGCAGGCTCGGCGAGCAGTCGTGCAATCAGTTCCGGGCCAATGCCCGCCGGGTCGCCGAGGACCATGGCGATGGATGTCTTGTTCATGCTTCACTCCTCAAAGGTTCAGGCCGTGTCCGGTCGATAGTGCCAGGCTCGCAGCGATATACGCGCTGCGCATTGCTGTAGAACAAACGCTCCTGGTCCGCCCGCGGCAGATCAGCAACGATGGATTTGAAACCGTTGTAAATGACATCGAACGAGCCGCACAGGCTGTCCACTGGAAAGTTGCTGGCGAACATCGCCCGACCCGGGCCGAACATCGCGATGACTTCGCGCACGATCCAGGCATTGTCCTTGGTGCGCCACGCTTGGCCGGCCTGGCCGAGGCCAGAGATTTTCACCTGCACGTTCGGCCACTCGGCCAGTCGCGCCATCGCCAGGCGCCATCCGGCCAGGCCTTCGGCGCTGCGGTCACTGGGCAACCCGGCATGATTGAGAATCAGCGTGGTGCCGGGAAAATCCCGCGCCAGGCGTTCTGCCTCGTGCAGATTCCACCACGGCGTCTGCAGGTCAAAATGCAGCCCGAGCTCTTGCAGCGCCGCGTAACTGCGGCGCCAGTGTTCATCGCTCATCAGGCTGCGCCTATGCCCGACCTGTGCCCGGGTGGTCGGGCCACCGGGTTTGTGACGCACGCTGCGCACGCACTTGTAGCTCGCTTGCTCGGCGAGCACCGCAACCGCGTCCGGGTGATCGAGCCAGGCTTGCGCGACGATTGCATTGGGCGCGCCATAACGTCGGGCCAGTTGCTCGATGAAACGGGTTTCGCCGATCGGGTCCTGCGGGTCCCATTCCGATTCGATGTACACCGTTTGCACAACGTGATGGGCGCCAGCATCGGCGAAATAATCGTCAGGTAAATAGCGACGCTTGATCGCACTGTAATTTCCGTAGCGAAAAGCCAGGTCGGCATCTGCAGCCAGCCACGGATGGGGGTTGATCGACGGGTCCCAGAAATGCTGATGGGCATCGATGATCGGGCCGCTCCACAGTTCAGTCATCATGCACCTCGCAGCAAAAAGCACTGAAACGGGCCATGGCGCATACCTCGTTTTATTTTTGTTCTGGACGCTACACACCGCCGAAAAACGGCGATGACGAGCACTATCGAAGGCTGGGTGATAACCGTCCAATCAAAACTTGAAATAAGCCGATAGCCTTAGGTTATGTCACAACCACCTTTCACATGACTGCGAGCATATTGCGCTGTGAGCGACTTTCCCTCAAATGGCTCTGGCACAGAGCTCTTGGCGGTTGATGCGATTTTTGATGCGCCGAGCTATAACCTCAGGCTATCGGTGTATGTATTGTTTTGACTAGACGCGGGGCTTGCACCTTCCCACACTCACTCAGGCTTGCGGCTTAAGCGCTCAGACAAGCCACTCATAACAACTACAAAAACGAGGCCCTTCCATGCGAAATGCATTCGTCCGTCGCACGTCCCGTCTGTTCCTCGGCTGCTCGCTGGTCGCCGCTGGCGTCCTCCCGGCGCTCGCCAACGCAGCCTGGCAACCCGACAAAAACGTCGAAATCGTCGTCGCTGGTGGTCCCGGTGGCGGCACCGACCAGCTCGGCCGGCTGATCCAGTCGATCATCTCCACGCACAAGCTGCTCGAGGTCAATACCATCGTCCTCAACAAGGGCGGCGGCAATGGTGCCGAAGCGTTCCTCGACCTGAAAATGAACAAGGGCGACCCGGAAAAACTGGTGATTGGCACCAACAACATTTACCTGTTGCCGCTGGTTTCCAAACTCGGTTACCAATGGCAGGAATTGACCCCGGTCGCCGCCGTTGCCGAGGATGACTTCATCCTCTGGAGCTATAAAGATGCGCCCTGGAAAGACGCCAAAGGCTTCTACGAAGCGGCCAAGGCCGACCCGGCGAAAATGCGCATGGGTGGCAGCCAGTCCAAGGATGTCGACCAGACCCTGACCCTGCTGCTCAACCAGACCAACAACAGCAAACTGGTGTACATCCCGTTCAAGAGCGGCAGTGAGGCCGCGACTCAACTGGCCGGCAAACACATCGCCGGCAACGTCAACAATCCCAGCGAAAGCATCAGCCAATGGCGCGGCGACCAGATCGAACCACTCTGTGTGTTCAGTAAAGAGCGCATGACCTACACCGAGAAAGTCGCTGGCGACAAATCCTGGGCCGACGTACCAACGTGTCACGAACAAGGCCTGGGCATCGATCAGTACCGCTTCCCGCGCACCGTGTTCATGCCCGGTGAAGTCACTGCCGAGCAGCGCGCGTTCTATGTCGAACTGTTGCGCAAAGTTACCGAGACACCAGAGTTCAAGGCCTACGTGAAACAGAACGCGCTGGTGCCTACGTTCCTCGAAGGCGAGCCATTGACCGCCTACATTGAAAAGGACACCGCCCGGGTCACGCCGGTGTTCAAGGAAGCCGGCTGGCTGAAAAACTGAGTCGCCCGCGGCCGTTCGACTGCGTACGGCCGTCACCTGCTGGAGGTGTTTTCATGTCCCATTCTTCGGATTCACCGGCGCTGGTCGGTACCCGCTGGGTCGAGCTTGGCCTGACCGTCTTCACCACCCTGATCGGTGTGGTGGTGATGTTCGGCAGCATCGAACAGGGTATCGGCTGGGGCGATTCCGGCCCTGAGCCGGGTTACTTTCCCTTCTATATCGGCCTGCTGCTGAGCGCCGCCAGCCTGGGTAATGCAGTGCTGACGCTGGTGCGCTGGAATGCGCTGGGCGTGGCGTTCGTCAGCCGCAGTGCGTTTCGCCAGGTGCTGTCGGTGTTCATTCCGATTGCGCTGTTCGTCGCGGCGATGCCGCTGGTGGGGATCTACGTGTCCTCGGCCTGCTTCATTGCGTGGTTCATGTGGAGCGACAAAGCGCGCGCCACGCCGTACAGCAAGTGGAAAATCGCCAGCATCTCCCTCGGTGCGGTGCTGGCCAGTTACCTGATTTTCGCGCTGTGGTTCAAGGTCCCGCTGGATGCCGGCCCGTTGGGCGACTGGATTGCCCTGGCCGGGAGATACTTCAAATGAGCGAATTCGACTCCCTGTTGCAAGGCATGAACCTGATCCTCACCCCGGGCCACATTGGCCTGATGGTGGTTGGCGTGCTGCTGGGCATCCTGGTCGGCGTGTTGCCAGGTCTGGGCGCCCCCAATGGCGTGGCGTTACTGTTGCCGCTGACGTTTACCATGTCGCCGGTGTCGGCGATCATCCTGCTCTCTTGCATGTATTGGGGCGCGCTGTTTGGCGGCTCGATCACCTCGATTCTATTCAACATACCCGGCGAGCCCTCATCGGTGGCAACCACCTTTGACGGCTACCCGATGGCGCGCGAAGGCCGTGCGGCGGAAGCACTGACCGCAGCCTTCAGCTCCGCCTTGATTGGCGCACTGGCCGGCGTATTGCTGCTGACCTTCCTGTCGACGCGCATTGCCGAATTCGCCATGTCGTTCAGTTCACCGGAATTCTTCGCGGTGTACCTGCTGGCGTTCTGTACGTTCATCGGCATGAGCAAGAACCCGCCACTGAAAACCGTGGTGGCGATGATGATCGGATTTGCCATGGCGGCAGTCGGCATGGACACGGTGTCCGGCAACCTGCGCCTGACGTTCGACATGCCCACCCTGATGACCGGAATCAGCTTCGAAGTGGCAGTGATTGGCCTGTTCGGTATTGGTGAAATCCTCTGCACTGTCGAGGAAGGCCTGGTGTTCCGTGGCGAACATGCTCGAATCACGCCAATGGTGATCCTGCGCACCTGGGCGAAGCTGCCGCGTTACTGGTGGACGATTGTGCGCAGCACCATGGTGGGTTGCTGGATGGGTATCACCCCCGGCGGCCCGACGGCGGCATCGTTCATGAGCTACAGCCTGGCGCGGCGCTTTTCGAAAAACCGCGAGAACTTCGGCAAAGGCGAACTCGAAGGCGTGATAGCCCCGGAAACCGCTGACCATGCCGCCGGCACCAGCGCCCTGTTGCCAATGCTGACCTTGGGCATCCCCGGTTCAGCGACGGCCGCCGTGATGCTCGGAGGCCTGATGATCTGGGGCCTGCACCCTGGGCCAACCCTGTTCGTCGAGCAACATGACTTTGTCTGGGGCCTGATCGCGAGCATGTACCTGGGCAACGTGGTGAGCCTGATCGTGGTGTTGGCCACTGTGCCACTGTTCGCCTCGATCCTGCGCATTCCGTTTTCGATCATTGCGCCGATCATCATCATGGTTTGCGCCATCGGCGCCTACTCCGTGCACAACTCGTTCTTCGATGTGGTGCTGATGCTGGGCTTCGGCGCCCTGGGCTATCTGTTCAAGAAACTCGGCTACCCGATTGCGCCACTGGTGCTCGCGGCGGTGCTGGGTGACAAGGCAGAAGATGCATTCCGTCAATCGATGCTGTTTTCTGACGGTCACATCGGTATTTTCTGGTCCAACCCGTTGGTGGGCGGGCTGACCACGGCAGCGCTGCTGATGCTGTTCTGGCCGTTGATCTCCAAGGTGTTGCAAACCCTGCTGGGCCTGCGCAAGCCAGCGGTTGCCAAACCAAAATCGGTGCTATGACACAGCAATGCTGGCAACGCCTGACAATTGTTGTCAGGCTTGCCGCAGTCTTTCTTGCGAGTGCGGCCCATGACCCGAATTCCTGATGCCAATTTGATCCACAGCCGACTGCGTCTGCGCCAACTGCGGCTGATGCTGGCGCTGCAGGAATTCGGTTCTTTGCGCCGCGCCGCCGACCATATCGGCATGACCCAACCTGCTGCCACCAAGATGCTGCACGAGGCCGAAGACCTGCTCGGCGTCGAACTGTTCGAGCGCTTGCCCCGGGGCATGCGTTCAACACCCTTCGGCGAGACCGTGACCTATTACGCGCGCATGGTCTTTGCCGAACTGAGTGGCATGCGTGAAGAACTGGTCGCTCTCGAGTCAGGCAACCTGGGCCGGGTTGCGGTGGGGGCCATCCCGGCCCTCGCCTCGGGGCTGCTGACCCGTACCATCGCAACGCTGAAACAAAGCCATCCACGGTTGTCCATGAGCATCCAGGTCGACACCAGCGACGTGCTGGTCCAGGCCTTGCTGCAAGATCAACTGGACATCGTGCTGGGACGAATTCCAGCCGGGGCGCGAGCCGAGGAACTGCTGTTCGACAGCCTGGGCGAAGAAGCCTTGTGCGTCATCGCCGGCGCGCAGAACCCGCTGGCCAAGGAGAAAGCAATTGAGCTGGGCGGAATTGCAGAACATGACCTGGGTGCTGCAACAACACCCAAGCCCGATGCGCGCGATCATCAATCAGGTGTTCCACAACGCGCGGGTCGATATCCCCAGCAGCATCGTCGAGACCACGTCGATCATGACCTTGCTGTCCCTGATCCAGCAGACCGACATGCTGGGCGTGACGCCCGTTTCGGTGGTGGAAGATTATCCGGGGCGCGATCTGCTGGCCGTGTTACCGATCAAGTTCGAGGCACGCCTGCCACCGTTCGGCTTGATTACCCGCAGGCACCGGATTCAGTCGTCTGCGATGCAGGCGTTCATGAATTCGGTGCGGGCGGAGCATGTTTTGACTAAATAACGAGCCGGCAGCCTATGGAATCCGTTGACCCTGATCACTCCATCGCCAGCAGGCGTTGCTGCCACAGGTCATGATTGCAAAATGAAAGTGCCTGGGGGCTTCACGGACGGCTTCAGCCGAACAGCCAATACCCCAGCAACCCCAACACCACCACTGCCAACACCGGCCGCAGCACCCTGTAGGCCTTGGGATTTCGCCGCTTCCACTGCTTGATCACACCACTGAATCTATCGCTGGAATTCTTGCTCCAGGCATAGGCCTGGTTGATCCCGCCCACCCGCTCGTCATCCAGGTTCTGCGGCGCGGTAGCACGGCCCAGCAAGCCGCTGATCCAACGGTTGATCCGGGTCATGAGGCGATTGCTCAGCGGACGTTCAACGTCGCAGAACAGAATCACGCGGGTCTTTTCGGTTTCATTCTTGACCCAGTGCACGTAAGTCTCATCGAACATCACGTCTTCGCCATCGCGCCAGGCGTAGATCTGACCGTCGACGAAGATCCGGCAATCGTCGGAGTTCGGTGTCGACAGGCCGAGGTGATAACGCAGGGAACCGGCAAACGGGTCGCGGTGCGGATTCAAGTGACTGCCGCCCGGCAGCAACGCGAACATCGCACCTTTGACGTTGGGTATTGCACTGACCAGCGCCACGGTCTTCGGGCACAGGGTTTCGGCCGATGGCAGGGGTTTGTCGTACCACTTGAGGTAGAAGCGCTTCCAGCCTTTCTTGAAGAACGAGCCAAAACCGGCGTCGTTGTTCTTTTCCGCAGCGCGGATGTAGCCCTCGTCGAACAGGTGCATGGCTTCGTCGCGAATGGTTTCCCAGTTATCGCGCAGCACATCCAGTTCCGGGAATTTGCTGCGATCCAGATACGGCTTGGACGGCACGCTGGAGAACAGGTACATCAAAGCGTTGTACGGAGCGAACAGCGCCGAGTGGTTGACGAACTGGCGCAATACCGGCAAGCGCGCCTTGCCGCGCAAATGCACATAGAGCGTGCTGCCCAGAAACAGCAGCAGCACAAACGCCTTGGCGGCAAACGAAAAGGTCATCAACAACTCCTTGAAAAAAGACAACGCTGCGCAATGCCATGTACCCGGCATGGCAGCCGGCCATGATAAACACTACCGGCTTCGGGAAAAACCCGCAAATTTCGACATTCAGTGTTAAGGATTCAGTAACAAATTAATTAGTAGCACAGAGTTGCTGAACGAGGGCTGACTTGGGTCAAGCCCCGCAGCCCTCTGCAACCTGCAACCTGTGGGAGCGACCTGCTCGCGATAGCGGCGAACCCTTCAACATCAATGCCGATTGATCTACCGCCATCGCAAGCAGGCTCACTCCCACAAAGGCACATCCAAAAAATAGCGATGATGCTTGTTACGCCTGGTTTTCCTGTTCGGTGAACAAATCACTGAACAACATGCTCGAGAGATAACGCTCACCGGAATCAGGCAGGATTACCACGATGGTCTTGCCCTGCATCTCCAGGGTCTCGGCCAGTCTCACCGCGACGGCCATCGCCGCTCCGCAGGAGATACCACACAAGATGCCTTCCTCCTGCATCAGGCGCAAAGCCATGGCCTTGGATTCTTCGTCAGTCACCAGTTCGACGCGATCAACCATCGACAAATCGAGGTTTTTCGGCACGAAACCGGCACCGATGCCCTGAATCTTGTGCGGGCTCGGCTTGATCTCTTCACCGGCCAACGCTTGGGTGATCACCGGAGAAGACACCGGCTCCACGGCCACGGAAAGGATCGGTTTGCCCTGGGTATTCTTGATATACCGCGAAACACCGGTGATAGTTCCACCGGTTCCCACTCCCGCTACCAGCACGTCGACCGCACCGTCGGTGTCATTCCAGATTTCCGGCCCGGTTGTCTTCTCATGAATCGCCGGGTTGGCCGGGTTTTCAAACTGCGCAGGCATGAAGTGAGTGGAGGGATTGCCGGCGACGATTTCGGCGGCCTTTTCGATCGCGCCTTTCATGCCTTTGGCCGGTTCGGTCAAGACCAGTTCAGCGCCAAGGGCTTTGAGCACCTTGCGTCGCTCGATGCTCATGGAGGCCGGCATCGTCAGCATCAATTTGTAACCACGAGCGGCAGCGACAAACGCCAGACCGATGCCGGTGTTGCCGGAAGTCGGTTCGACGATGGTCATGCCCGGCTTGAGTTTGCCGCTGCTTTCGGCGTCCCAGATCATGTTGGCGCCGATCCGGCATTTGACCGAATAACCGGGGTTGCGCCCCTCGATCTTGGCCAGGATGGTCACACCACGCGGCGCGATACGGTTGATCTGCACCAACGGCGTATTGCCGATGGAATGGGCGTTGTCAGCAAAAATACGGCTCATGGCTGGGTCCTTATGCAGCATTGAATTCAGCGCCAAAGGTATGCCTGTTGCCCATTACAGTCCAGTCGGAGCGAACGTCTGCAACACGCAGTAGTCAATCGCTTTACACCGTCAGGGAATCGCCCCCATGAAGCGTCGCTACAGCTGGCCGTTATGGACTTTCGCAGGAATCGTTGTGCTGCTGATCGCATTGCACATCGCCCTGCCTTATGTGGTGCGCGACTATCTGAACGACAAACTGGCGAACATGGGCGATTACCGTGGCCAGGTGACCGACGTTGACCTCGCACTGTGGCGCGGCGCTTACACCATCAACGGGCTGAAAATCGTCAAGGTCGACGGCAAAGTGCCGGTGCCGTTCGTCAATGCACCGGTGATTGATCTGGCGGTCAGTTGGCACTCGCTGTGGTACGACCATGCCGTGGTGGCGCAGGTGAAATTCTTCAATCCCGAGGTCAACTTCGTCGATGGTGGAGGCAACAAGCAGAATTCCCAGACCGGTCAAGGTACTGACTGGCGCGCCCAGCTGGGAAAATTGCTGCCGATCACTCTCGACGAAGTGCAGATTCACGACGGCAAGATCAGTTTCCGCAACTTCAATTCCAAGCCACCAGTGAACATGAACGCCACCAACGTCGAGGCCAGCATCTACAACCTGACCAACGTGGTAGATACCGAAGGCCGGCGTGACGCACGCTTCGAGGGCAAGGCCCTGCTGCTCGGCCATGCGCCGCTGGAAACCACGGCGACCTTCGACCCGCTGAGCAACTTCGAAGACTTCGACTTCCGCCTGCGGGCGCGGGACATCGAACTCAAGCGCATGAACGATTTCGCCTCTGCCTATGGCAAGTTCGACTTCAATGCCGGCCATGGCGACGTGGTCATCGAAGCGGAAGCCAACAAGGGTCGACTCAAGGGTTACATCAAGCCACTGCTCAAGGATGTCGACGTGTTCAACTGGCAACAGGACGTTGAAAACAAAGACAAGGGCCTGTTCCGCTCTGTCTGGGAAGCCATCGTCGGCGGTTCGGAGACGGTGCTGAAAAACCAGGTCAAAAATCAGTTCGCCACCCGGGTCGAGCTGAGCGGCAACGTGCATCGGCAAGATATCAACGCCTTCCAGGCGTTTTTGCAGATTTTGCGCAACGGATTCGTCCAGGCGTTCAATGCCCGCTATGAGCGACCGAAGCCGGATGCGGGTTGAGTCACCGGGTGACGCCCCATTCAGAGACTGAATAAGCCGTCTGCGTTCACAGTCGACCGGCCTGCGCGTTATAGTCGGGCATCCGATTATTTCGCCCCCGCCCTGCCCGCTCAGGTCGGCGTTACCGTTCGAGGATTAGCAGATGAAGTTCGAAGGCACCCAGGCCTACGTCGCCACCGATGACCTGAAGCTGGCGGTCAATGCCGCCATCACCCTGGAGCGGCCGCTGCTGGTCAAGGGCGAGCCGGGCACCGGCAAGACCATGCTCGCCGAGCAATTGGCCGAATCGTTCAACGCCAGGTTGATTACCTGGCACATCAAGTCGACCACCAAGGCGCATCAGGGCCTGTACGAGTACGACGCGGTCAGCCGTCTGCGCGACTCGCAACTGGGCACTGAAAAAGTCCACGACGTGCGCAACTACTTGAAGAAGGGCAAGCTCTGGGAGGCTTTTGAGTCCGAAGAGCGCGTCATTCTGCTGATCGACGAAATCGACAAGGCTGACATCGAGTTCCCGAACGACCTGCTGCAAGAACTCGACAAGATGGAGTTCTACGTTTACGAGATCGACGAGACCATCAAGGCCAAGAAGCGCCCGATCATCATCATTACCTCCAACAACGAAAAAGAGCTGCCGGACGCCTTCCTGCGCCGCTGCTTCTTCCATTACATCGCCTTCCCGGATCGCCCGACCCTGCAAAAAATCGTCGACGTGCACTACCCCGACATCAAGAAGGATCTGGTCAGCGAAGCGCTCGACGTGTTCTTCGATGTGCGCAAAGTGCCGGGCCTGAAGAAGAAGCCGTCGACCTCGGAACTGGTCGACTGGCTGAAGCTGCTGATGGCCGACAACATCGGCGAAGCAGTGCTGCGCGAACGCGATCCGACCAAGGCAATCCCGCCGCTGGCCGGTGCCCTGGTAAAGAACGAGCAGGACGTGCAATTGCTCGAGCGTCTGGCGTTCATGAGCCGTCGTGGCACCCGCTGATCCCTCTTTTAACAAGATAGAGGGCGATAGCCATGTTGCTCAACCTGTTCAATGAAATGCGTGCAGCCAAGGTGCCGGTGTCGGTGCGCGAGCTGCTCGACTTGATCAACGCGCTGAAGCAGCGCGTGACGTTCGCCGACATGGACGAGTTTTATTACTTGTCGCGGGCGATTCTGGTGAAGGACGAGCGCCATTTCGACAAGTTCGACCGCGCGTTCGGCGCCTACTTCAATGGTCTGGAAAAACTCGACGATCACTTGCAGGCGTTGATTCCCGAAGACTGGCTGCGCAAGGAATTCGAGCGTTCGCTGAGCGACGAGGAACGCGCGCAGATCCAATCCCTCGGCGGTCTCGACAAACTGATCGAAGAGTTCAAGAAGCGTCTGGAAGAACAGAAGGAACGTCACGCCGGCGGCAACAAGTGGATCGGTACCGGCGGCACCAGCCCGTTCGGTTCCGGCGGTTTCAACCCGGAAGGCATTCGGGTTGGCGATGCCGGCAAGCGCCAGGGCAAAGCGGTGAAAGTCTGGGATCAGCGCGAGTACAAGAACCTCGACGATTCGGTGGAGCTGGGCACGCGCAACATCAAGGTGGCGTTGCGCCGTCTGCGTAAATTCGCTCGCCAAGGCGCGGCAGAAGAGTTGGACATCGATGGCACCATCGACCACACCGCTCGCGACGCCGGCCTGCTGAATATTCAGATGCGCCCGGAGCGGCGCAACACGGTCAAACTGCTGCTGCTGTTTGACATCGGCGGCTCGATGGACGCGCACGTGAAGATCTGCGAGGAGCTGTTCTCGGCCTGCAAGACCGAGTTCAAACACCTGGAGTACTTCTACTTCCACAACTTCATTTATGAATCGGTGTGGAAGAACAACATGCGCCGCACCTCCGAGCGCACGTCAACCCAG
>NZ_JAEKEG010000028.1 GCF_016651255.1 Pseudomonas sp. TH10 | reverse complement strand
TCCCAGAGCTGATTGATCCACCCCTGAAACTGCAACCGGTACTCCCCATCCTGCTCATAATTCTTGCCGATGAACTCCGGCGGAATTTTCAGCTCCTGGAAGTGCACCACCACATCCTGCACGTTCCCGCACAACAGATCCCAATACCCCGGACGCCCGCCAGGATAGTGGATGGTCACGTTGACGATCGACTCCAGCTGCTCGCCCATCGCATCCAGCACAAACGCAATGCCGCCAGCCTTGGGCTTGAGCAGGTATTTGAACGGTGATTGCTGCTGCGCGTGCTTGCCTTCAGTGAAGCGCGTGCCTTCGACGAAGTTGAATATGCCCACCGGGTTGTTGCGAAACTTCGCGCAGGTCTTGCGCGTGGTTTCCAGGTCTTTGCCTTTCTTCTCCGGGTGCTTGGCCAGGTAAGCCTTGGAGTAGCGCTTCATGAACGGAAAGCCCAGTGCCCACCATGCCAAGCCGATCACCGGCACCCAGATCAGCTCTTGCTTGAGGAAGAACTTCAGCGGCTGAATGCGACGGTTGAGCACGTATTGCAGCACCAGAATATCGACCCAGCTCTGATGGTTGCTGGTGATCAGGTACGAGTGCTGGTAGTCGAGCCCTTGCAGGCCGCTGAGGTGCCAGCGCGTGCGGCGCACCAGGTTCATCCAGCCCTTGTTGTTGCTGATCCACGCTTCATGAGTGTGGCTCATCAGCCAGCCGGCGATGCGCTGGGTGAAGCCGAACGGCAAGGCCTTGACCAGTGCGACGCAGAACAGAAACGAGCAGAGCAGAATCGTATTGAGCGCCAACAACAGTGAGGCGATCACGCCGCGCAGTGGTGCAGGTAGAAAATCCAGCATTTACACATCCATAGGTCGGTTGGCGGCTTGAATCGCGGTGAGGGCGATGGTGTAGACGATGTCATCGACTTGCGCGCCGCGCGGCAAATCATTCACCGGTTTGCGCAGGCCTTGCAGCATCGGCCCGAGGCTGACGCAGTCGGCGCTGCGCTGCACGGCTTTGTGTGTGGTGTTGCCGGTGTTCAGGTCGGGAAACACGAACACCGTGGCGCGACCGGCGACCTGGCTGTTCGGCGCCAGTTGCCGGGCCACGGTTTCGTTGGCGGCAGCGTCGTACTGCAGGGGGCCATCGATCAGCAGCGAGTTCTGCTGTTCGTGGGCGAGCAATGTCGCTTCGCGGACTTTCTCGACTTCTTCACCGCTGGCGGATTCGCCGCTGGAATAGCTGATCATTGCCACGCGCGGAGTGATGCCGAACGCTGCGGCCGAGTCGGCGCTTTGCAGGGCAATCTCGGCCAGTTCGGCGGCGCTTGGGTGTGGGTTCATCACGCAGTCACCGTAAACCAGCACCTCCTCGGGGAACAGCATGAAGAATACGGATGACACCAGCGTGCAGCCCGGCGCCGTTTTAATCAGTTGCAAGGCCGGGCGGATGGTATTGGCGGTGGTGTTGATCACGCCGGAAACCAGGCCGTCGACTTCATCCAGTGCGAGCATCATGGTGCCGATCACTACGGTGTCTTCCAGTTGCTGCTCGGCCATCGGTGCGTTGAGGCTTTTAGTCTTGCGCAGCGCAACCATCGGCTCGACGTAGCGCTCGCGGATCAAGTCCGGATCGAGAATTTCCAGGCCCGGCGGCAGCACGATGCCTTGCGCGCGAGCCACGGCTTCGACGTCTTCCGGTTTGGCCAGCAATACGCAACGGGCAATCCCGCGCTCCTGGCAGATCGCCGCTGCTTGCACGGTGAACGGCTCGCTGCCTTCTGGCAGGACAATGCGCTTGTTCGCCGCTTGCGCGCGTTGGATCAACTGATAGCGGAACACGGCGGGCGACAGGCGCATTTCTCGCGGCGTGCCGCAACGCTGGTGCAGCCAGTTGGCGTCGAGATGGCTGGCGACGAAATCGGTGATGATCTCCGCGCGCTCGCGGTCATCGATCGGGATTTCCTTGTTCAAACCGTTGAGCAGGTTGGCAGTGTCGTAAGAACCGGTGCTCACCGACAACACCGGCAAACCGGCCTGCAAGGCGCCACGGCACAGATCCATGATGCGCGGGTCGGGCAGGGTATCGCTGGTCAATAACAGGCCGGCCAGCGGCACGCCGTTGATCGCTGCGAGACTGACCGCGAGGATGATGTCGTCGCGATCGCCGGGCGTCACCACCAACACGCCGGGCTTGAGCAACTCGACGGTGTTGCGCATGGTGCGCGCGCAAATGATGATTTTGGTCATCCGGCGAGTTTCGTAGTCGCCGGCGTTGAGCACTTGCGCGCCCATCAGGTCGGCAACGTCGCGGGTGCGCGGCGCATTGAGTTCCGGCTGGAACGGGATGCAGCCGAGCAGGCGGAAATCACCGCTGCGCAGGAGCGGCGAATGTTCTTTAAGGCGCGCGGCGAAGGCCTCCATGCTTTCGTCGGTTTTGACCTTGTTGAGGATCACACCGAGGACTTTCGGGTCTTTCGGGCCGCCAAACAACTGCGCCTGCAATTCGACGCGGCCGGACAATTCGGCGAGCACTTCGTTTTCCGGGGCCGAGACCAGAATGACTTCCGCATCCAGACTTTTGGCCAAATGCAGATTGACCCGCGCGGCATAGCTGGCGCTCCGGGTCGGCACCATGCCTTCGACGATGAGCACGTCCTTGCCGACGGCCGCTTGCTGATACAGGGCGATGATTTCTTCGAGCAACTCATCGAGCTGACCGTCACCGAGCATCCGCTCAACGTGGGCCAGACCCAGCGGCTGCGGCGGTTTCAGACCGTGAGTACGCGCCACCAGTTCGGTCGAGCGCTCAGGGCCGGTGTCGCCCGGATGCGGCTGGGCAATCGGCTTGAAGAAACCGACTTTCAGCCCGGCGCGCTCCAGCGTGCGTACCAGCCCGAGGCTGATGGAGGTCAGACCCACGCCAAAATCGGTGGGTGCGATAAAAAAAGTTTGCATGCGAATTCTCTAAGGGTGCATGGCAATGGCTGCCGTCTATAACTGACGATCTGCCGAAATTCAGTCGCCAAGGTTAGCGCTAACCGAGCCTTGTGCGCACCAACCGCAGGCAAAGGGTTGGCCTATTTTTTCAATACGTTGCGCCGGGTCAAGGACCCAGGCGCGCGATTGCCAGGGCGGCTGGTGACGCAGGTGCTGGGTGTGGCCGCAGGAAAGCTCGGCCACCCAATGGCCGTCTGCATCCTGATGGAAGCCGTTAATCGTCGAAACCCGTTTGTCCGGGTTGTGTTCGCTTTCGAGCGATTGCTTCGCTAAACTTGGCCTTTCTATATTCTTATGCAAAAGGTCTCGCCCCATGCTGATCGCCGCCAATAAGGCTGTCTCCATCGACTATACCCTGACCAACGACGCTGGTGAGGTCATCGACAGCTCCGCCGGCGGCGCTCCGCTGGTCTACCTGCAAGGCGCAGGCAACATCATCCCGGGCCTGGAAAAAGCTCTGGATGGCAAAGCTGTTGGTGACGAGCTGGAAGTCTCCGTTGAACCGGAAGACGCTTACGGCGAATACGCCGCTGAACTGGTCAGCACCCTGAGCCGCAGCATGTTCGAAGGCGTTGACGAGCTGGAAGTCGGCATGCAGTTCCACGCTTCGGCGCCGGACGGCCAGATGCAGATCGTCACCATTCGTGACCTCGATGGCGACGACGTAACTGTCGACGGCAACCACCCACTGGCCGGTCAGCGTCTGAACTTCAAAGTGAAGATCGTTGACATCCGTGACGCCAGCCAGGAAGAAATCGCTCATGGCCACGTCCATGGCGAAGGTGGCCATCACCACTGATTTCTGCGCTAAGCTTTCGAGAACTGGAGAGGCGCCCGCGGGCGCCTTTTTAGTCCGCGGCTGTCCTTGGTGGCCTCGCCAAGTGGCTGTTTCGAGAAGAACATCGGAATCCTGGAGTTCGTCATGAGTGCTTTTCACGACCTTAAGTTGACAGCCCTGGATGGTCAGGAGCTACCGCTGGCGCCTTTTAAAGGGCGCGTCGTGCTGGTGGTGAACGTTGCCTCCAAATGTGGCCTGACTCCGCAATACGCGGCGCTGGAAAACCTTTACCAGCAGTACAAGGACAAAGGTTTCAGCGTGCTGGGCCTGCCGTGCAACCAGTTCGCCGGTCAGGAACCTGGAAGCGAAAAGGAAATTCAGGATTTCTGCAGCCTCAACTATGGCGTGACGTTTCCGTTGTCGAGCAAGCTCGAAGTCAACGGTCACGAACGGCATCAGCTTTACCGTCTGCTGGCGGGCGAGGGCGCGGAGTTTCCCGGTGACATCACCTGGAATTTCGAGAAATTCCTGCTCGGCAAGGACGGCCGCGTGTTGGCGCGGTTTTCGCCGCGTACGGCGCCGGATGATCCGACCATTGTTCATGCGATTGAAAAAGCGCTGAGCTGATAAAGCAAGATCAAAAGATCGCAGCCTTCGGCAGCTCCTACAGGTGACCTCAAAACCCATGTAGGAGCTGCCGAAGGCTGCGATCTTTTGCTTTGCGTCTTCTAATCCTTAATCACCCAAATCAATAGTGCTGTTCAAGGGATTCTCGAATCAATATTATCGCCGTCATAAAGTCATTCCCTGTGGAGCCTTCCAATGCCGGTTCAAGCCTTGTTCAAACCGTTCCACCTCGGCGTCCTCGAACTGCCGACCCGTGTGGTCATGGCGCCGATGACTCGCTCTTTCTCCCCAGGTGGCGTGCCTGATTCGAAAGTCATCGAGTACTACCGTCGTCGTGCGGCGGCGGGTGTCGGCCTGATCATCACCGAAGGCACCACGGTCGGGCACAAGGCCTCCAATGGCTACCCGAACGTGCCGCACTTCTATGGTGAGGCGGCATTGGCCGGCTGGAAGAAAGTGGTCGATGCGGTGCACGCCGAAGGCGGCAAGATCGTGCCTCAGCTGTGGCATGTCGGCAGTGTGCGGCGCACCGGCACCGAGCCGGACGCCAGCGTGCCGGGCTACGGTCCCTCGGAAAAGCTGAAGGACGGTCAGGTCGTGGTTTACGGCATGAGCAAACAGGACATCCAGGAAGTCATCGGCGCATTTGCCCAGGCGGCCAAGGATGCACAAAGCATTGGCATGGACGGCGTGGAAATCCACGGGGCCCACGGCTATCTGGTCGATCAGTTCTTCTGGGAGGGCAGCAACCAGCGCACCGACGAGTACGGTGGCAGCCTGGCCAATCGTTCGCGCTTTGCCATCGAATTGATTCAAGCGGTGCGTGCAGCGGTCGGTGAAGGCTTCCCGATCATCTTCCGCTTCTCCCAGTGGAAGCAGCAGGACTACACCGCGCGCCTGGTGCAGACCCCGCAAGCGCTGGGTGAATTCCTCCAGCCGCTGTCCGACGCCGGCGTGGATATTTTCCATTGCTCGACGCGCCGCTTCTGGGAGCCTGAGTTCGACGGCTCCGAGCTGAACCTGGCCGGCTGGACGCGCAAACTCACCGGAAAACCGACCATCACCGTCGGCAGTGTGGGTCTGGACGGCGAGTTTCTGCAGTTCATGGTCAATACCGACAAAGTCGCGCAACCGGCCAGTCTGGAAAACCTGCTGGAGCGTTTGAACAACGATGAGTTTGACCTGGTGGCGGTAGGGCGCGCGCTGCTGGTGGATCCGGACTGGGCGCAGAAAGTGCGCGATGGGCGTGAGGAAGATATCCTGCCGTTCAGCCGTGAGGCGTTGATGACGCTGGTTTAAGCGTCAACCGGGAAGGCCCCATCGCCAGCAGGCTGGCTCCCACAGGTTTTGTGTACACCGCAGACCCCTTGTGGGAGCCAGCCTGCTGGCGATGACTGACTCAATGTCACCCTGGGCTCAGGGTGAGGTTGGTGCATTTGGCACCACGTGCTCCCCCTCACAAGCCCCCGCAACTGCCCCTCAAACTGCTCGATAATCGCCGGCCAGCCCTGGCGACTGGCATGCTGCCTGGCGTTCAGACGCACGCAGCGCAACGTCTCGCGCTCCTCCAGCAACCATGCCGCCGCATCGCAAAACGCATCTTCATCCCCAGGCATCGCCAGCACCCCGTTGTAGCCATGACGAATATGCTGGGCCGCCGCAGCTTGATCGTACGCCACCACGCCCAGGCCCGAAGCCAGCGCTTCCAGTACTACATTGCCGAAGGTCTCGGTCATGCTCGGAAACAAAAACACATCCCCCGATGCGTAGTGACTGGCCAGCACTTCCCCGCGCTGGGCACCGCAGAAGATCGCCTGTGGCAGTTCCTTCTCGAGCGCAGCCCGTTGCGGGCCGTCACCGATCACGATCAGTTTCAGATTCTTCTGTGGATAACTCGCCTTCAAGGTATCGAAACACCGCTTGAGCAGGCCCAGGTTCTTCTCCGGCGCCAGGCGACCGACATGGATCACCGCGATGTCGCGCTCGGCCAGGCCCCACTGTTCACGCAGCGTCGGCAAGCGCCGGGTCGGATGAAACAACTGGCTGTCGACCCCGCGGGACAGTAACGCCAACCGCTCGAAATGCCGACGCTCCAGCTCCATGCGCTGACTCACACTGGGCACCAGCGTCAGGCTCGAACGGTTGTGAAACCAGCGCAGGTAGTGAGTCAGCAGGCGGGTCAGCAGGCCAAAGCCATACTGGCTGGAGTACTGCTGGAAATTGGTGTGAAACCCGCTGACCACCGCAATGCCCAGGCGGCGTGCAGCACGCAGCGCGGACAATCCCAGCGGTCCTTCCGTAGCGATGTAGAGCACATCCGGGCGATGGTGCTGCCAGCGCCGCAGCAACTTGTGCATCGACGACTGCCCCCACTGCAACCCCGGATACCCCGGCAGCGGCCAACCTCGGCACAGCAGCAGCGCTTCATCTTCACTGCGCTGCGGATCCCCGGCCTGACGCGGCCGCACCAGTTCCACCTGATGCCCGCGCGCGCGCAGGCCATCGCACAAGCGGCCAAGGGTATTGGCCACGCCGTTGATTTCCGGTGGGAAGGTTTCGCTGATGAGGGTGATATGCAGAGCTGTCGTCATGACCCCAGTGTCGGCTGGGGCCATGTCGTCGGTGTGACGGAGAAATGATGGATTTGTGAACAGTCAGCGCTGGGTCACCAGGTTTTCCGCGCCACGTTCACGCACCCAGAACAACGTGGCGCCCGCGACGGCCGCCGGCATCATCAGGATATTGACCACCGGAATCAGCAGCATCAGGTAAACACTGCCGCCAAAACTCATGCTCTGCCAGCGCTTTTCGCGCAGCCAGGCAAGCATCTCGTTCCAGCCCAGCTTGTGGTTATCCGCCGGGTAGTCGATGTACTGGATCGCCATCATCCACACCCCGAACAGCAACCACAACGGCGCGGCGATGATGTTGACCACCGGGATGAACGACAGGATGAACAGCCCGAGCGCCCGTGGCAGGAAGTAGCCGAGCTTGCGCATTTCCCGGGCCAGGGTGCGCGGGATCATGGCGATCAGCTCACCCCAGCTGAAAGCCGGGAAGTCGTCGGTGCCGCGCACCACCACTTCGACTTTTTCCGCAAGGAAGCCGTTAAAGGGCGCAGCGATGATGTTGGCCAGCATGGTGAAGGTGAAAAACACCATCAACACCACCAGCACGACGAAAATCGGCCACAGGATGTAACTGAGGAAGCTCAGCCAGTCGGGCAGCGACGGCATCAGCGTATCGACCCAGAGGCTGAACTGGTGGCCGGCCAGATAAATCAATCCGACGAACAGCACCAGGTTGATCGCCAGCGGCAACAACACGAACAGGCGCAGGCCGGGGCTGAGGACCAGTTTTAGGCCTTCGCGCAGGTATTGCGGGCCGGACAGAACAGGGGCGGGCATAAGGTGCTCCGAGCAAAGGAAAACGCGCCGACCTTACCGACTTTGCCCGGGAGGCGAAAGCGCCGTGGCAGCCACGACATCAGCTTTAACAAATTAGTCTATACAGTCGCGGTACCGGATAGAGACGACCTATGAGCTGGATTGTTAAACCGTATTTCCTTAATCTTGCGCCCCTCGATACGCTGCACCCAACTTTTTACAGGACTGTCGAGCTCAAACCTTCCCCAAGGTTTTCCACGGTCCTTTTTTATTCCCGCCGGCAGTCCGGCGATCCGTGCCCGTTTTTCGGCCCGGTCAACAGGAGCAGGTCATGTCTGAAGTCCGTCATTCGCGAGTGATTATTCTCGGTTCCGGCCCTGCCGGTTACAGCGCTGCGGTATATGCGGCCCGTGCCAACCTCAAGCCACTGCTGATCACCGGCATGCAGGCTGGCGGTCAGCTGACCACCACTACCGAAGTCGACAACTGGCCGGGCGACGTCCACGGCCTGACCGGCCCGGCGTTGATGGAACGTATGAAAGAACACGCCGAGCGTTTTGAAACCGAGATCGTTTTCGATCACATCAACGCCGTCGACTTTGCTGCCAAGCCTTACACCCTGACCGGTGACAGCGCGACTTACACCTGCGACGCCCTGATCATCGCCACCGGCGCCAGCGCTCGCTACCTGGGCCTGCCGTCGGAAGAAGCGTTCATGGGCAAAGGCGTTTCGGCCTGCGCAACCTGCGACGGTTTCTTCTACCGCAACAAGCCAGTGGCGGTAGTGGGCGGCGGCAACACCGCGGTTGAAGAAGCGCTGTACCTGGCCAACATCGCCAGCACCGTGACCCTGATCCACCGTCGCGAAACCTTCCGCGCCGAGAAAATCCTGATCGACAAGCTCAATGCTCGCGTGGCTGAAGGCAAGATCATCCTCAAGTTGAACGCCAACCTCGACGAGGTGCTGGGCGACAACATGGGCGTGACCGGTGCACGCTTGAAGAACAACGACGGCAGCTTCGACGAAATCACTGTCGACGGCGTGTTCATCGCCATCGGCCACACCCCGAACACTTCGTTGTTTGAAGGTCAGTTGACGTTGAAAGACGGTTATCTGGTGGTGCAGGGCGGCCGTGACGGCAACGCTACCGCGACCAGCGTAGAAGGCATCTTCGCTGCCGGCGACGTGGCTGATCACGTTTACCGCCAGGCCATCACCTCCGCCGGTGCCGGCTGCATGGCGGCACTGGATGCCGAGCGCTACCTGGACGACCTGCAGAACGCCAAGTTCTGAGAGCGTTGAAATGAAAAAACCGGCTTCGGCCGTTTTTTTGTTCGTGGATCCTGTCAACACCCAACTGTAGGAGCGAGCTTGCTCACGAAAAACCTCCATGCGACACGTTTATCCAGCAAGCCCACATCATCATTGAGGTCCATCGCGAGCAAGCTTGCTCCTACAGTGAGATGCTTTACAGGCTCAACCCTTGATTCGTTCCTGCACGAAATCCATCACCTTCAACGACTGATAAATCGCATTCGCCGCGACCCGCCCAAACAGCCCGCCGTTCCAGTCCAGCAAGTAGGGTTTGAACAGCTCATACCGCCGGCTTTCCCCGCACACCGCCTCAGCGATGACGCGGCCGCCGATCGAGCCGGTATTCAACCCGTGCCCGCCAAATGAAGTACAGGCCCAGACACCCGGTTCCAGCAACCCGAGGTTGGGCATCTTGTTGGTTGAATAGCCCATCAGCCCGGACCAGGCCAGTTCGATTTTCACCGGGGCCAGCTGTGGGTAGACCGAGACCATGTCTGCCTTGAGCATGGCGGCCAGGGCCTGTTCGTTCTGTTCGTTCCGGGTGGTGATGCGTCCGCCCCAGAGCAGGCGATCGCTTTCCACTACCCGATAATAATCCGAAGCCCGACGGTCATCGGAGAACGCTGCGCCGGAATCGAGCACCGATTTGATCGAATCGCCCAGGTGCTCGGTCAGTACCACGTAAGTGGCAATTGGCAGGTAGGCGCGACTGAGCTTCTGCAGTTCCGGGCCACCGTAGCCGCCCGCGCAGAACACCAGGTGCTGGCAGCGTACGCTGCCGCGAGCCGTGCGGATCAACTTGTCCGTACCTGCGTGATGCCAGGCCAGCATTTTCGAGTGTTCGTGAATCTTGCCGCCCGCCGCTTCAATCGCCAGTGCCAGGCCCAGGCAGTAATTGAGCGGGTGAAAATGCAGGGCGTTCGGGTCTTCTACGCCCTGGAAGTAACGTTGGGTGTGAGCCCGCTGGCGAATCTGTGCGGTGTCGAGGTAATTGAGCTCGTAGCCGAAGTCGCGGCGCATCGTCTCGATGTGAGACTTGACGCCAGCGCCGTCGTCGTAGCGCTTTACCCGGATCGTGCCGGCGGACGGCTCGCAACCGCCCAGCGCCAATTCGGCGATATTATGACGCACGATCTGTACGCCTTCGACTGACATCTGAAACAGTGCCTTGGCCTGATCCAGCCCGAGCTTTTTGCGAATGGCCCCCGAGCCTTCAGCCCAGCCTGGCGAGACCACCCCCACCATTGCGTCCGGATGCGCCCCAGGCCACCTGGTGGGCTTCCAGCACGATCACCTCTTTTGCCGCGTCGGGTCAGTTCCAGGGCTGCGGTGAGGCCGGCGATGCCGGCACCGATGATGCACACGTCACAGTTCTCATCGGTATTGAGTTCAGGCCTGGCCGCGCGGGGCAGCGAGGTTTGGGAGTACCAGGTGTTGGGGAAGGACATGGGTCGATCCTTGGAAATAGTTGACTGCACATGCACGCACACATTCAACCCTGTAGGAGCGAGCTTGCTCGCGAGAAACCATGGACACCGCGTTCATTCAGGCTGCCCGCGTTAATCGTTGACGCCCATCGCGAGCGAGCTCGCTCCTACAAGGGAAACGGGTTACTTGACGGTCGAGTAATCGACGCCGTACCACTTGGTCGACAATTTCGTCAGCGTGCCGTCCTTGTGCATCTCGTCGATGATGGTGCCCAGCTTGGCCTTCAACTCCGGATCACCCTTGTCGGTAGCCACTGCCAGCGGCTCATAGAAAGCGACGACGTTGTCCACGGCGCGTAGCGGGTAGCCTTTTTTGACCGCCGCATCCAGGGTGCTGCGCTGGGTAAGGATGGCGTCCAGACGAGCGCCATCGCCCAGGCGCAGATCGTCCAGCGGCCCGACGGAACCGGCGTAGGTCTTCATTTTTTCGGTCTTGACGTCGTACACCACGGGCGGCACATCGCTGGTTTCGATGGCCAATGCCTGGTTGAGGAAGTCCTCGGAAGTGGTGCCCCTTCAACGCCGATCGTCTTGCCGTTCAAGGCTTTGTGGTCCGTGACCGTAGACTTGTCATGCACGGCAAACACGTAAGGCACGTAGTAATAAGTGCCCGGGAAGTCGAGGATGCGCGCGCGGCTTTTGGTTGCCGTCATCGAGCCCACGGACATGTCCCAGCGTCCGTTCCACTTGCCGGCGGTGATCACGTCCCAATCGGGCGTGATGAACTTGACCTCGACGCCCAGGCGCTTGGCGATTTCTTTCGAGACATCGATATCGAAGCCATCGATTTCATTCTTGTCGTTGATGAAGCCCTGTGGCGGCCAGGTGGCCGACGTGGCAACGGTCATCGTCTTGCTGCTCTGGATCTTGTCCAGCACCGCGCCGGCATGGGCGGCGCCGACAAACAACAGCGACATTGCGGCGGCGAGGGTGAGTACGCGTTTACTTCTGACCATGTCCATCTCCATGTCTCGTTATTGTTATGAAGGGCAAAGCGGTGTTCAGTGACCGATGATCTGCGATAGGAATTTCTGCGCACGTTCGGTCTGCGGGTTATTGAAAAATTCGGCCGGGGTGGCCTGTTCGATAACCTGCCCCTGATCCATGAACAGCACGCGGTCGGCGACCTTGCTGGCAAAGCCCATTTCATGGGTGACGCAGATCATGGTCATGCCGTCGGTGGCCAGTTCGCCCATCACGTCCAGTACTTCATGGACCATTTCCGGGTCCAGGGCCGAGGTCGGTTCATCGAACAGCATCACTTTGGGATTCATGCACAACGCCCTGGCAATCGCCACTCGCTGCTGCTGGCCGCCGGATAGTTGCGACGGGTATTTGTCGGCATGCTCGGCAATGCGCACCCGCTCCAGGTACACCTGCGCGCGCTTCTTCGCTTCCCCAGCCGACACGCCTTGCACCAGTTGCGGCGCCAGGGTCAGGTTGTCCATCACGCTGAGGTGCGGGAACAGGTTGAAGCTCTGGAACACCATGCCGATTTCACTGCGCACGGCGCTGACACTTTCTGCCTCGCTGGTGAGGAGGATGCCGTTGACCTTGATCTGGCCTTTCTGGAAATTTTCCAGATGGTTGATGCAGCGAATCATGGTCGACTTGCCCGAGCCCGAGGGCCCGCACACCACCAGGATTTCACCGGTGGCGACGTTCAGGTCGACATCGCGTAGCGCATGAAAATTGCCGTACCACTTGTTCAGGCCGGTGATGGAAATCATCGAGGGATTGGCTGGCGCAGCAGGGGCCAGGTCGAGACGTTCTGCGGTACTGGTGAGAGTCATCAGCCATCAACCTCTTGCCGTGGATCGGTTCACCCGTTTTTCGATTCGCGCCTGCACCCGCTCGAGAATGAACGACAGTGCCCAGTAGATCATCGCGGCGGTGATCAGCATTTCCAGGTGGCGGAAGTCCGCACGGCCCTGGGTCTTGGCCAGGTACATCAACTCCCACACGCCGATCACCGAAACCAGGGAGCTGTCCTTGAGCATGGCGATGAACTGGTTGCCGGTGGGCGGGATAATCACGCGCAGCGCCTGGGGCATGATCACCCGGCTCAAGGTCTTGAACGGGCTGATATTCAGCGCCCGGGAGGCTTCCCACTGACCCACCGGAATGCTCTGGATGCCGGCGCGGAAAATCTCGGTCATGTAAGCGCCGTAGCACAGCGACAAGGCGAGGATGCCCGCCGGGACTGCGTCGACCACATACCCCAGCTGCGGCAGGCCGAGGTAGATCAGGTAGATCTGGATCAGCAACGGCACGCCGCGAAAGAACGAGGTGTAGAACGAAGCGAGGGCGTTGGCCAGACCGTTGTTCGACAGCTTGGCGACTGCGCCGATCAACGCCAGCACGAAGGCAATCACGATCGCCACCGCCGAAATGTACAGCGTGGTGGCGGCGCCCTGGACGACCAGGAAACCGACTTTGTCGAGGATGAAGCTGTAGGACAGGTCGAAGGTGTCGAAGAACGCGAGGAACAGGATCAGCAGTTCAATCCAGACCACCGTGGTCTGCACCTTGAACTTGAGGCGTCCGAGGATGTGGAAGTTCAGCGTCCCCAGCGCGGCGATGGCCAGGCCAATGGCGATGTTGCGGGTAGTCAGGCTGTCGGGGGCATTGCCCAGCAGTGGATGCAGAACGTTACCGAGGGCGCTGTTGCCCAGGTTCATCAGGTAGGCGCCGAGGAACAGTACAACGGCTACGCCGAGCAGGAATTGAGGATCGTTGGACTTCTTCTTATAAATTATATTGTCGTGATACATGCATGCCTCGGCGTTTAAATGGTGATGATCTCGCTGATAAAGTGGGGTTGGTCAGGATTTGAACTGTAGGAGCCGGTGTGCCGGTGATGGCGATTTCAAGTACGCCATCGCCGGCAATCCGGCTCCTACCGTTCGAAATCGGGTGTCTTCGATGAGTATTGCGACGCAAATTCAGGGACTGCAAGCGACCATAATTCGCTACGTCAGTCCCTGAGCTCATTTTGCCATCAGGTCAGTTGTGCCAGGCAGGACTCGAGGATGTCCAGGCCTTCCTCCAGCACGGCGGCCTCGGTGGTCAACGGCGCCAGCAGCCTGATGATGTGGCGCGACTTGCCACTGGGCATCAGCAACAAGCCGGCATCCCGGGCCAGGGCCAGCAATTGGGTGAGCTGCGCGGCAGCCGGCGTGCCGTCAGGATGAGTCAGCTCGATGCCGCGCATGGCGCCGACACCGGTCAGGCGCCCGAGGAAGGGCGACAGCTGGCGCGTGTGCCAGGACTGATAGCGGCTGACGATGGCTTCTTCCTGCTGCGCACCCCAGCTGTGCAATCGGGCGTCGGTCATTTCGTCAAGGGTCGCCAGCGCAGCCGCGCAGGCTATGGGGTTGCCGGAATAGGTGCCACCCAGCCCGCCCTTGGGCAGTACGTCCAGCAGCTCCTTGCGCCCGACCACCGCTCCCAGTGGCACTCCGCCGGCGATGCTTTTGCCCAGCAGAATCAGGTCCGGCTCGATGCCAAGGCGCGAAAAGCCGAAGCGCTGGCCGGTACGGCCAAAGCCCGACTGGATCTCGTCGGCGATCAGCACAATACCCTTGTCATCGCACAAACGTCGCAGCGCTCTGGGCGAACGCCGGGTCCATCGCGAGAAAGCCCGCTTCGCCCTGCACCGGTTCGAAGATGAAACAGGCGACGTCAGCAATGTCGATTTCCACGCTGAACAGACGGTCCATGGCTTTGAGGGCTTCAGCGCAGGTCACGCCATTGTCGTGGCTCGGATAGGGCAAGTGGTAAACAGGCCCGGGCAGCAGGCCAACTTTTTGTTTGTAGGGCGCGACTTTACCGTTGAGGTTGAGGGTGGCCAGGGTACGGCCGTGAAACGCGCCGTCGAAAGCAATCACGGCGCTACGTCCGGTGGCGCCGCGGACGATCTTCAAGGCGTTTTCTGCGGCTTCTGCGCCACTGTTGGTGAGCATTCCGCTGACCGGGTAGTCGACGGGGATGAAGGCGCTGAGGCGCTCCATCAAATCGATGTAGGGCTGGTGTGGGGCGGCGTTGAATGCGTAATGGGTCAGCCGTGTGGCCTGATCGCGAATGGCTTCGACGATGCGCGGGTGGCAATGACCGAGGTTGAGCACGCCGATACCACCGACGAAGTCGATGTAGCGCTTGCCCTCGGTGTCCCAGACCTCGGCATTTTTGCCATGGCTGAGGGTGACGGGATGAACCACGTTGATCGAACGGCTGATGCTTTCGCTGCTCATGGGTGACCGACTCTGAAGAAGGGATGCTTCTTTTTATCTAAGCCGTGAGCGGTGGTGGCGGGCAAACGAAATAAAGTCGCCGGGTCAATCTTAAAAGTCGGGATGTTTTTGAAGATCAAAAGATCGTCCGAACGCGGCCCGATCTTTTGCTTTTGCTGTTAGGTCAACGACGAGTCAGCGGCTGCGCACTGAACTTCACACCCGCCAGCCCGTGGGTAATCAACGCCCGGATATTGCCATGATCACTGCCCTCAGGCGTCGCCACCACCGAGCGGTAATGTTCACCGAACGCCAGCAGAGCCTCTTCATCGCTCAGGCCTTCCAGCAGCGCCAGGCCCAGGGTCTTGCACGAGCCTTCGTTCTGGCCGGCAGCGTTGTCCACGCCGCCGTTGCTGAAGACCTGGGGTTGGTAGTCGTACCCGGCGGCGATAAACGCCAGAGTGTCGGCGAAAGCGTGTTCACCGCTCTTGAGGCTGGCGCGCAGGGTGTTCAGGTCACTCATGGGTTTTTCCTTTGGCGAACGCCGCTTGTTGTTCGGCGCTGGCTTCTTGCTGAAATTGGGCTTTCCACTCGGCGTACGGCATGCCGTAAACCACTTCGCGGGCGTCATCGAGGCTGACGTCTATCTGGCGCTCGTCGGCTTCGGCCTTGTACCACTTCGACAGGCAGTTGCGGCAGAACCCGGCGAGGTTCATCAGGTCGATGTTCTGCACGTCCTTGCGGCTGTCCAGGTGGGCGACCAGCCGGCGGAAGGCGGCGGCTTCGAGTTCGAGGCGTTGTTGCTCGGTCATGGAGGTCTCTTCGAGACAGCTTCAAGCGGCGAGCTTCAAGCTGCAAGTTTGGATTGTGGGTGGCTGTAGCTTAACGCTTGCGGCTCGAAGCTTGAAGCTCAGCGGCTCGCCGCGAGCGTTATTGACACCGACTCGGCAAAACGCAGTGCGTGCGGCTTGTCGACTTCGACTTCGGCGTACAGCACCGAACCATTGCTCATTACCAGATCCAGCAATTCCTGAGTCAGCCGTTCGAGCAGCGCAAAGCGGTTGCCCTCGACGTGGGCGATGATCGCCTTGGTGATCGTGCGGTAATTCAGTGCGTGGTCGATGTCGTTATCGCGCACCGCTTCCTGCGCGGCATACAGGATGGTCAGATTGATCAGCACATCCTGCTTGTTGAGGATCTCGTCCTCGTTGATCCCGATAAAGGTGCGCAAGCGCAGATCCTTGACCCGGATGCGCGCCATTCCCGGCTGAAGTTGTGGCATTTACTTGCTCCGTCCAATCAATTGCAGGAACTCCTGGCGGGTGTTGCTCGACTCGCGGAAGGCGCCGAGCATGACCGAGGTGTTCATCGTCGAATTCTGTTTTTCCACGCCGCGCATCATCATGCACATGTGCTTGGCTTCGATGACCACGGCGACGCCGGCGGCATCGGTGACCTGTTGCACCGCATCGGCAATTTGCCGCGTGAGGTTTTCCTGAATCTGCAGGCGCCGCGCGAACATGTCCACCAGCCGCGCGATTTTCGACAGGCCCAGCACCTTGCCTGTCGGAATATAAGCCACATGGGCCTTGCCGATGAAGGGCAGCAGGTGATGTTCGCACAACGAGTACAACTCGATGTCAGCGACGATGATCATCTCGTCGCTGTCAGAGGCAAACAACGCGCCATTGACGATCTCGTCAACGCTCTGTTCGTAGCCGTGACACAGGTATTGCATGGCCTTGGCCGCTCGCGCCGGAGTATCGATCAGGCCTTCACGGTCGGGGTTTTCACCAATGCCGATGAGGATGTCGCGATAGCTCTGGGACAGGGCGTTGCGGGGTAGCGTTAGAGTCATGCAAGATCCTCTCGGGGCGGCGTTATTTGACGTGCCGTCCGCCGTTGACGGTCAGGGTCGTGCCGGTGACATACGGGTTGTCGAGCAGGTAGCGCAGGCTCTGATAGATCACTTCGCTGCCCGGTTCGATGCCCAGCGCGGATTTGGCCAGGGCTTTGGCGCGGTACGCCGCGTTGTCGTCGGGGTTGAACAATAGCAGGGCCGGCGCGACGGTGTTGACCTTGATGGCCGGCGCATAGCGGGCGGCGAAGGACAGGGTCAGGCTGTCGAGCCCGGCTTTGCTGGCGCAATAGCCGATGTGCTTGCTGCTGCCCTTGCGCGTGACGTCGTCGCTGATATGGATGATGTCGGCAGGCGTCGAGCGTTGCAGCAGCTCCGCGCAGTGCAGGTTGATCAGGTACGGCGCAAGCATGTGCAGATTGAACATGCGCGTGAACGCTTCGGCCTCGCTGTCCGGGGTTTCGGCCAGCCATTCTGAGGCGTTGTGGACGATGGCGCGCAGGCTGTCGGTGTGGGTGTTGAGTTCGCCGATGAAGGCAAGGATGCCGGCTTCGCTGGAGAAGTCGGCGAACAGGCCGATGGCACCCAGATCACGCAGGGCCTGCACACCGGGGCGTTCGCTGCGATAGCTGAAGATGACCGGCTGACCTTCCTCGAGCAGACGCTGCGCACAATGCAGACCGACACGTTGGCCGGCACCGGTGATGAGGATCGGGGCTGCGCAAGAGGTCATGTCGGGCTCGCTTTGCGGTAAGAGCCAAACTATACCAGCGCCGGGGTGGATCTACCTCCGTCCTGTGGACTCAAGGATTGAGGATTGAGGGATTCAGTACTGCGACCTGAGCACTGGGGGAGCAAAGCTTGCTCGCGATGGTCGGCAGGTCGCGGCAGCCACCCTGTTGCCCCGCGTCATCGTTGGCGACCATCGCGAGCGAGCTCGCTCCTACCTCGCAGTGGTGGTGGCTTCAATGATTCTGCGCAGACGCCTTCACCGCCACCCGCCGGGCAGCATTACCACTCAGCCATCCCGCCAGGACTCGCGTCGACAGCGGAATAAAGAAATAAACCATCAACGGCGTCAGGCACAGCGTACTGACCAGCACCCGGGGCAACAGGCTCAGCTCGCCCAGCAACGGCTCCAGCAAAAAGTTGAACAACAACGACACCGGGAAGAACGCCAGCCAGATAGCCACCGCCTGTTTCCAGCGCGGCGGACGTGCGCCTGCGGCGCCGAACCAGCCTTCAATGCCGCTGACCCGATGCTCCTTGGGGTGGGCAAACAGGTCGCTGCCACGCGCCAGCCAGGCTGTGCGGGAAGCCGAATGCTCCCAGGCATGCAAAGTCTGTTCGTCGACGAAGCGGAAAATGATTTGAAACTCGTTATCGCCAGGCGGCGGAGCCAGCACGCCAGAGCCGAGATAGCCGGGGAAGTCGGTGGCCAGTTGTTCGCCTTCGCGCAGCCAGTCCATCAGGTCCTGATAGCGGCCATCGGCGACGCGACGCGCAACCATCAGCGTGACGGGGGAAGTAGACATTGTGTATCTCCGTATTACGAACGCGTTGCTCCGGGTAGGAGTTTCGCCAGACGCAGGCCGGGGTAGTGGCCTGCGTTTTATTACAAGCAAGGATTATTCCTGATTCTGCATAATTCACCAGCGCCTTCGGTCATTCATGAATTTCTTGAGTGGTCGTGGGGCAGGGGAGTTAAGATAAGTACCGATTCGTACACGGACGTGGGCCGCGAAATGCCTGTATTGACTGACATCGCTCCTTCTACGCTGCAAGCCCGTTCGCTGGAGCGCGAAGACCTGTTTCCCATTCGGGAGGTCTCGCGCCTGACCGGAATCAATCCGGTGACCCTCCGAGCCTGGGAGCGTCGTTATGGGCTGCTTCAGCCCACGCGCACCGAAAGCGGGCATCGGCTGTACTCCATGGCCGATATCGAAAAGGTCCGCAGTATCCTCGGCTGGATCGAGCGCGGTGTAGCGGTCAGCAAGGTCGGCAAGATCCTGGCCAAGGCCGAGCCCCTCCAGGCCCTGGCGAAAATCATCCCTGACGAACTGGTGCTCGCCGACTATGCCCAGTGGCAGCAGCAAGTGCAGGCGGCGGTCAGTGGTTTTGATGAAGTGCTGCTGGAACAGATCTACGGCCAGATCTTTTCGAGTTATCCACTGGCGGTGGTCTTTCAGGACATCCTCATGCCGTTATGGCAACAGTTGCTGCTGCGCCATGATGGGTTCGGGCAAACCAGCGAATGGCTATTTCTCGACGGTTTCCTGCGCTCCCGGGTGTTGCAGCGCCTGCAACTGATGCGCGTCATGCAACCGCGCCGGGTGATTGTCTGCGCCTTGGGCGACCAGGCCCGTGAGCTTGAGGTACTGGTCACGGCGCTGTATCTCGGCCATGTCGACTCGGCCATTCAGTTCCTGTCGATCGGCCAGCCTTTTGACGAACTCACCCTGGTCTGCGAGCGGGTCAAGCCGCAGGCACTGGTACTGGTGTCCAATCACGCGCCGGCTGCTGACTTTCCTCGACGTCTGAATCGTCTGGCCCTGAGCCTGGATTGTCAGTTATTCCTGGCCGGTGATGCGTCTGACCTGGCGCAAGAAAGCCTGGCCGAGTCGTCGATCGGTTGCCTGGGCAGTGAAGGCGTAGTGATGCGCCAGCGCCTGAAACAATTTCTGGCGGGCAATCTCGATACGTAGATCAGAGGTGCAGGGCGGGGTGGGTCAGGCGATGTTGCTGAAGGATGAACTGGCGCAGCCGCTCGGTTTCGTCCTTGTCGCTCTGACTTAACTGATAAGCAAAAAAGCCGCTTTCGGTTTCTTTCTCGAATGTTCCGCGCAACGCGATCCGTTCATAGCCGGACGGGCTGAACCACAAGGCGAAGTGTTTCGGCGGTTTGGTCTTGTTGCGCACTTCCAGCAGTACACCTTTGAACGACACCTCATGCACCCACAGGGTACCTGGCTGGCCGTTCGCGTTTTCCAGTGCTACGGGCTCCTCGAGCACCAGGCGCCAAGGCCTGACCATCGGCCCGTCTTCATAGATGCTGGGCACGCCAAGGCGCAGGTGCAGCGCATGGAATTCGTCTTCGACCAGGTGCAACGGAAAAGTCATCTGCTGGTTTTCGAAATTGGCCTGGATGGTGACTTGCTCATGAGCGGCCAGGCGCGTGAGCAGATCACGAATTTGCGAACCGCCATTAACCAGCAGACTCGACGTCGCATCCCGCACGTTTAGCTGCGGGTTGTGCTGCATGGTCTGGATAAAATCCAGCTCATCCTGAGTGAGGAGGGCGTCGCGTTGCATGGCTCGCTCGAAAGAAATAGTTACAAAGTCATTGGTGATTGTAGTTAATGACAATTAGTTCGCTGTTTTGTTTGAACCGTTCGTCGATTTCAGTGCGGCCAGCTCTGACTGCAGGGCTGCAACCTCGGCTTCCAGTTGCGCGACGCGCTGCTGAGCCTTGACCTGAACCGTCACATCCTTTTGCACACCGACGAAGTACGTCATGCCGTCGTCAGCATTTTTTACTGTCGAAAGCGACAGCTCATTCCAGAATGGCGTGCCGTCCTTGCGATAGTTACGCAGGATCTGCCGGCACGATCCATTGTTGCGCAGCACCTCGCGAATCAGCTCAAGCCCTTGCTGGTCGCGGTCTCCGGCCTGCAGAAAGCGGCAGTCCTGATAGAGGATTTCTTCGCTGTTGTAACCCGTCATGCGCTCGAAGGCCGGGTTGACGTAAATCAGGATGTTGTCCTGTTCGCCTTCCTTTTCTGCCACCACGATTCCATCGTTCGAAGCATTGATCACCATTTGCAGCAGATTGGCATTGATCATCTGTGAGTCCATTCAGAATTGCCGAAGGCTCGCATTCTAGAAGAACCGCCGGCGCTGTCTACTGGCCATTAGGGCCAGTTGAGATCCAATCGCAGCTTTGCGGCCCGGGCTGTTACTATCGCCGCTCATTTTTTTCAGTTTCAGGATCAGATTGATGAAAGTCGCCATCCTCTCCGGTTCGGTCTACGGCACCGCCGAAGAAGTCGCCCGCCACGCCCAGAACCTGCTGAAAGCCGCTGGCCTTGAAACCTTCTACAACGCGCGCGCCAGCCTGGCGGACATACAAGCGTTCGCTCCCGAGGCATTCCTCGCGGTGACCTCGACCACCGGCATGGGCGAGTTACCGGACAACCTGCAACCGTTGTACTCGGCTATCCGCGATCAATTGCCCGCCGCCTGGCGCGGTCTGCCGGGCGCGGTCATTGCACTCGGCGACGCCAGTTATGGCGACACCTTCTGCGGTGGTGGCGAGCAGATGCGCGAACTCTTCGCAGAGTTGGGCGTGCGCGAAGTGCAGGAAATGCTGCGCATCGATGCCAGCGAAAGCGTGACCCCGGAAACCGACGCCGAGCCTTGGCTGGCAGAACTGGTGGAGGCGTTACGTAACTGACTCGCTCGGCCATCAAGCTGGCTGCCAATGCAACTACGCGAATCCCGGAGGCTGACTAGACTGCTGTCACGTGCAAAACAATAAGAACAGGAGTTCCTTGTCGTGAGCGTAGCCCCCGTCTCGTCACCGCCTGACGTCAAAGATCAGGTCAGCGCCGCCGAATGGCAGGCTCGTGTCGATCTCGCCGCTTGTTATCGTCTGGTCGCGCTGCATGGCTGGGACGATCTGATCTTCACGCACATTTCCGCGAAAGTGCCGGGCACCGAAGATTTCTTGATCAACCCGTTCGGTCTGATGTTCCATGAAATCACCGCGTCGAGCCTGGTGAAAGTCGACCAAGCGGGCAACAAACTCATGGACAGCCCGTACGAGATCAATCCCGCTGGTTACACCATCCACAGCGCCGTACACGAAGTGCGGCACGATGTGGTTTGCGTGCTGCATACGCACACCGCCTCTGGTGTCGCGGTGTCGGCGCAAAAGCAGGGCGTATTGCCGATCAGCCAGCAGTCGCTGTTCGTGCTGTCGAGCCTGGCCTATCACGCCTATGAAGGCGTGGCGCTGAACCACGAAGAAAAGGCGCGCTTGCAGGCCGACCTCGGTGAGAACAATTTCCTGATGCTGCACAACCACGGTCTGCTGACTTGTGGCGGCACCATCGCCGACACCTTTCTGATGATGTTCACCTTCCAGCGTGCCTGCGATATTCAGGTCATGGCACAGACCGGTGGTGCTGAACTCATCGCCATCGAACCGCAAATTCTGGCGGGTGCCAAAGCGATGATCGCTGGCGTCACCAAAAGTGCGCAAGGCATGGGTGGCGCGCTGGCCTGGCCAGCGCTGCTGCGCAAACTCGATAAACAAGACCCCGGATATAAACTCTAATGCCTCTTGCCGAGATTCCTCTGTGTGTCTGGCGTAAACGCAGCCAGACGTTTGTCTTTCGTGGCCAGCCCATTCGTTACTGGACGACAGGGCAGGGCGAGCCGTTGTTGCTGATCCATGGCTTCCCGACCGCCAGTTGGGATTGGCATTACCTGTGGCAGCCATTGGCCCAGCGGTATCGGGTGATTGCCTGCGACATGCTCGGTTTCGGCGATTCGGCCAAGCCCGCCCAGCATGACTACAGCCTGCTGGAGCAAGCCGACTTGCAGCAAGCGCTGCTCGCGCACCTGCAAGTCGCAGACCCGGTGCATGTGCTTGCCCACGATTACGGTGACAGCGTTGCCCAGGAACTGTTGGCGCGGCACCACGAGACGCGCATCGAGCTGGCCAGCTGCGTATTTCTCAATGGCGGCCTGTTTCCTGAAACCCATCGTGCCTTGCTGGTACAGAAACTGCTGCTCAGCCCCTTGGGCTGGATGATCGGGCGGGCCTTTAACCGAGACGCGCTGGTGAAGAGCTTCCGGCATGTCTTCGGCCCTCACAGTGGCCCGAGCGAGAGCGAGATGGACGACTTCTGGAGTCTGGTGGAAAGCAACCGTGGCCCGCGCATCATGCACAAACTCATTGGCTACATTCCCGAGCGCCGCGCGCAGCGTGATCGCTGGGTCGCCGCCATGCAACGCAACGAAGTGCCCTTGCGGGTGATCGATGGCGAGGCCGATCCCATTTCCGGGGCCACATGGTCGAACGCTATCGCCAGCTGATACCCAACCCCGATACGGTCGTGCTGCCCGGTATTGGTCACTATCCACAAATCGAAGCGCCTGCGCAGGTGCTCAAGCACTACCTGGCGTTCCGCGACAATTGCGTGTTACTGCCGCGCAAGGTCGCCTGTTCGTAAATCTGCGGTAAATATCGCTGTCTGCGTTTCTGCAGGAACTGCCGAAGGCTGCGAGCTTTAACGCATCATCCCCCTGCCTTATCGAGCACTATTCAGCCCCAGCCGTTTTCATTGTGACACGCAGCCCCGTGCCTGACACTCGGGCTCATGTCCCTTTGGCCTGGAGTTGTCCCCCATGAGTGAGTCTGTGCGCTTCGAAGATAAAGTCGTGATCATTACCGGTGCCGGCGGCGGCCTCGGTCGCGCCCACGCGTTGCTGTTCGCCAGTCAGGGCGCGAAGGTTCTGGTTAACGACCTGGGAGGTTCGGCCCAGGGGAGGGCGCCAACGCTTCGGCGGCTGATCGAGTGGTAGCGCAAATTCGCGAAGCGGGCGGCATCGCCGAAGCCAACCACGACTCCGTCACTGACGGCGACAAAATCGTCCAGCACGCCATGGACGCCTTCGGCCGGGTCGATGTAGTCGTCAATAACGCCGGGATCCTGCGCGACAAAACCTTCCACAAAATGGACGACGCCGACTGGGATCTGGTCTACCGCGTCCACGTCGAAGGCGCCTACAAAGTCACCCGCGCCGCGTGGCCGCATCTGCGCGAGCAAAACTACGGCCGGGTGATCTTCACCGCCTCGACCTCGGGCATCTACGGCAACTTCGGCCAATCCAACTACGGCATGGCCAAACTCGGCCTCTACGGCCTGACCCGCACCTTGGCCATCGAAGGTCGCAAGAACAACATTCTAGTCAACGCCATCGCGCCAACCGGCGGCACGCGCATGACCGAAGGCCTGATCCCGCCACAAGTGTTCGAGCAACTGAAGCCGGAACTGGTCAGCCCGCTGGTGGTGTACCTCGCCAGTGAAAACTGCCAGGAAACTTCAGGGCTGTTCGAGGTAGGGGGTGGCTGGATGGGCAAAGTTCGCTGGGAACGCAGCCTGGGCGTCGGGTTTGATCCGCGGGCGGGATTCTCGCCGGAAGATGTGGCGGCGAATTGGCAGCAGATTTGTGATTTCGAGGGGGCCGCGCATCCCAAGGATAATATCGACGCGCTGAAGGAGATGATGGGGAATTTGCAGAAGTACTCGTTGTAAACGCAGGTTTTTTCTCTGTGGCCACACCTGGGGGAGCAAAGCGTTGCTCCCACAAAAACGCCCATAAAAAAGGCCGCTGCAAACGCAGCGGCCAAAGTAAGACGTTCGATTAAGGAGCTACAAATCAACGTCTGTGTACAGGGTGCAACGAACCGAAAAAGCTTCGATTCATCTGAATCTGGTCAACGATGCAGTGGACAACAACACACCGCCATCGATCCGCGCTTCCAGCCTGTTCCCCTGAAAGCCCGCCCAGAATAAAGCCTTGTTCCCAAAGGAAAAATAGCGATTACCGACATGCACTGTTGCAGCATCGGCAACAGTGCATGCGCGGCGCATCCACGCCCCTGATACCGCCCCATCCACCTCGCGCATACCCCGCGCGAAGTCCTGGGCGCTCAGGCTGCCATCTTTTTGGCGGATCACGCCCAGGCGTTCGTGCTGCTGCGCGATGCGGAGCGTTTGATGCAGCAACGGCAGATCGCCGACACCTTTTACCTTGGCGTGCGGTTTCAGGTCAGCAGTCAGTCTGTTGCCTCATCCTGAGGTCACTGGGCAGGGGCGGGCTCAAAGCCCATGCGCCAGCTGACGGCGCGGGTAGCGGCCAGCAATCGCTGCGCTGCGGGGCCGTCTTCATCGGCGTGGAACAACGACGCCGGGCCGACAATGGTCATTACCGCCACCACCTGGCCCACGGCGTTGAACACCGGCGCCGACAATGCATCCACGCCGGGCATCAATAACCCGTGCACGTGATGCAGGCCGCGGTCGCGGATGCGTTCACACAGCGTCGCGTAGGCCTGGTCGTCCGCCAGCGGGTGGGGTTTGCCTGCCTGTAGTTCCATCTCGCGCAGATCCACGGTTTCGCGCTTGGGCAAGAAGGCACCAAATACCAGGCCGGTGGACGAGCTGAGCAGTGGCAACACCGAGCCCAATTGCGTCACCACCGTCACCGCACGCACCGCGGGCTCAATGTGCACCACGGTCGCGCCTTGATTGCCCCACACCGCGAGGAAACAGGTTTCGTTGAGTTCGTCGCGCAGTTCGGCCAACGGCAGGGCGGCAATTTTCAGCACGTCCATACTGTTGAGTGCGGCCAGGCCTACGCGCAGGGCTTCACGGCCGAGACCGTAATGGTTGGTTGCGGCGTTCTGCTCGGCGAATCCCGAGGCGATCAGCGCCTGCAAGTAGCGATGCACTTTACTGGCTGGCATCTGCACATGTTCGGCCAGGCGCGACAGCGAAGTCGACGGTGACAACTCGGCCAGGGCCTTGAGGATGTCGGTGCCGACTTCGGCGGAGCGGACTTTCTGTTTGCCGTTACTGTCGCTGGTTTTTTCCATGGTGCGGCCGTGTTCCAAAACGAATGGGCGTCTTTATAGCTTGACGCTGGATAGCGAGCAAATTACGTTATGCGTAATCGAATTACGATAATAACAACCCCGGCGTGCCGAAACCTCTGAGCCAGAGCGATGGGCCACTGCCGACTCCCTGTTCAGGAGGCTCCATGAACCTCGATTCAACCGCTCAGGCGCTGGCGTATCAGTCCGGTTTCGGCAACGAATTCAGCACTGAAGCGTTGCCCGGTGCGCTGCCCGTCGGCCAGAACTCACCGCAAAAGGCCCCCTACGGTCTTTACACCGAATTGTTTTCCGGCACCGCGTTCACCATGACCCGCAGTGAAGCGCGGCGCACCTGGATGTACCGCATTCAGCCGTCGGCCAATCACCCGGCATTCGTCAAACTCGAGCGACAACTAGCCGGTGGCCCGCTGGGTGAAGTGACGCCCAATCGCCTGCGCTGGAACCCGTTGGACATGCCCGCCGAACCGACCGACTTTATCGACGGCCTGGTGAGCATGGCGGCCAATTCTGGCGCCGAGAAGCCGGCAGGCATCAGCATCTATAACTACGCCGCCAACCGCTCGATGGAACGCGTGTTCTTCAACGCCGACGGCGAAATGCTGCTGGTGCCACAACTCGGACGTCTGCGTATCGCCACCGAATTGGGTGTGTTGGAAGTCGCGCCGCTGGAAATCGCCGTGCTGCCACGCGGGCTGAAATTTCGCGTTGAACTGCTCGACCCACAGGCGCGCGGCTATATCGCCGAGAACCATGGCGCGCCACTGCGCCTGCCGGATCTGGGGCCGATCGGCAGCAACGGCCTGGCCAATCCGCGCGACTTCCTGAGCCCGGTCGCCGCTTACGAAAACCTGCAACAACCGACCACTCTGGTACAGAAATTCCTTGGCCAGTTGTGGGCTACCGAGCTCAACCACTCGCCGCTCAACGTGGTCGCGTGGCACGGCAATAACGTCCCGTACAAATACGATCTGCGTCGTTTCAACACCATTGGCACGGTCAGTTTTGATCACCCGGATCCGTCGATCTTCACCGTGCTGACCTCGCCGACCAGCGTGCACGGTCTGGCCAACCTCGACTTCGTGATCTTCCCGCCACGCTGGATGGTCGCCGAAAACACCTTCCGTCCGCCGTGGTTCCACCGCAACCTGATGAACGAGTTCATGGGCTTGATCCAGGGCGAGTACGACGCCAAGGCCGAAGGTTTCGTGCCGGGCGGTGCGTCCCTGCACAGCTGTATGAGCGCCCATGGGCCCGACGGCGAAACCTGCACCCGGGCAATCAACGCTGAACTGGCGCCGGCGAAAATCGATAACACCATGGCCTTCATGTTCGAAACCTGCCAGGTCCTGCGCCCGAGCCGGTTCGCCCTGGAGTGCCCGCAATTACAGAAAAACTACGACACTTGCTGGGCCACGCTGCCCGCCACTTTCGACCCGACCCGGAGATAACCCATGACTCAGACTTCCACTACTCGCAGCTGGGTTGCTTCGGCCAACGGCCATGTCGATTTTCCGTTGCAGAACTTGCCACTGGGCGTGTTCAGCATCGACGGCGGGGCACCGCGCAGTGGCGTGGCCATCGGCGATCACATCTTCGATCTGGAAGCGGCGCTGGATGCCGGCCTGTTCGAAGGCGATGCCAAAGCGGCGGCCGAGGCCACCTGCGGCGGGCAACTGAATACTTTTTCCAGGCCGGTACGCCAGCGCGCAAGGCGTTGCGTGAGCGGCTGCTGCAGTTGCTGGCAGAAGGCAGCACCCTGCACGGCAAAATCGAAGCCCAGGGCGCCAGGTTGCTGCCGCTGGCGGCAAACTGCGTGATGCACCTGCCGGCGAAAATCAGCGATTACACCGACTTCTACGTCGGCATCGAGCATGCGCAGAACGTCGGCAAATTGTTCCGCCCGGATAACCCGCTGCTGCCGAACTACAAGCATGTGCCGATCGGTTATCACGGTCGCGCTTCCACTGTGCGCGCCTCCGGTACCGACGTGCGTCGGCCGAAAGGTCAGACCTTGCCGGCCGGGCAGACTGAGCCGACCTTCGGCCCCTGCGCGCGTCTGGACTATGAACTGGAACTGGGCATCTGGATCGGCCAGGGCAACGAGATGGGCGACTCGATTGCCATCGCTGACGCCGCTGAGCACATTGCCGGTTTTTGTCTGCTCAACGATTGGTCGGCGCGCGACATCCAGGCCTGGGAATATCAGCCACTGGGTCCGTTCCTGTCCAAGAGCTTCATCACCAGCGTCTCGCCGTGGGTGGTGACTGCCGAAGCGCTTGAGCCGTTCCGCACCGCGCAACCGGCGCGTCCTGAAGGTGATCCGCAACCATTGCCGTATCTGTTCGATAAACGCGATCAGGACGGCGGTGCGTTCGACATCGAACTGGAGGTGTTACTGCTCACCGAGCGTATGCGCGAACTGAATCTGCCGGCCCATCGCCTGACCTTGAGCAACACCCGCTACATGTACTGGACCGTCGCGCAAATGGTCGCGCACCACAGCGTCAACGGTTGCCAATTGCAGCCCGGTGACCTGTTCGGTTCGGGCACGTTGTCCGGCCCTGAAAACGGTCAGTTCGGCAGCCTGCTGGAAATCACCGAGGGCGGTAAAAAGCCGATCGAACTGGCTTCTGGCGAAGTGCGCAAGTTCCTTGAAGACGGCGACGAAATCATCCTGCGCGCCCGTTGCGCCCGCGACGGTTTTGCCTCCATCGGCTTCGGTGAATGCCGCGGCAAAGTGCTGGCGGCGCGCTGACAGGAGCGGATCATGGATCTCTACACGTATTACCGCTCGACCTCGTCGTACCGGGTGCGCATCGCGCTGGCACTCAAGGGCCTCGATTATCAGGCGCTGCCGATCAACCTGATCGCGCCGCCGGGTGGCGAGCATCGGCAAGCGGCGTATCTGGCGATCAATCCACAGGGCCGCGTGCCGGCGCTGCGTACCGATGACGGTGAGTTGCTGATTCAATCGCCGGCCATCATCGAGTACCTGGAGGAACGTTATCCACAGGTGCCGCTGTTACCCGAAGACCATGCGGCTCGCGCACAGGTGCGTGGCGTGGCGGCAGTGATCGGTTGCGATGTGCATCCGCTGCACAACGTCAGCGTGCTCAATCGACTGCGCCAGTTGGGGCACGACGAACCGCAGGTGGTGGAGTGGATCAACCACTGGATCAGCCAAGGGCTGGCGGCGGTGGAGCAGTTGATCGGTGATCAGGGGTACTGTTTCGGATCGCAACCTGGGGTGGCGGATGTTTATCTGATACCGCAGCTGTATGCGGCTGAGCGCTTCAACATCTCCCCGCAGGCCTGGCCGCGGATTCGTCGAGTGGCGGCGCTGGCAGCGGCTCACCCGGCATTCATCAAGTCACACCCGGCCAATCAGCCAGACACTCCTTGACTGCACACGCCAATATAAACATCCGGCAACCTGTGGGAGCACAGCTTGCTCGCGATGGCGGTGTGTCATTCAACATCAATGTCTACTGACACAACGCCCTCGCGAGCAAGCTTTACTCCCACAGGATTGGGTGTCAGTGGACGATGGTGTTTGGCGGCAAGTGCCCCAGCCGTTCGGTCAGGCGAATCCGCTGGATCGGATCTTCGCTGAGCATCAATGCATGCTCCAGGTCGAAGCGTTCGGCATTGGGACAGTCCAGTCTTTGATACAGGCTCGCCCGGGCCAGGTAGTCGGCGGCGCTGGCGTTGCCCAGTTCCAGTACCCGCTCGGCATCGATCAGGGCACCGATATAATCATCGTGAGCCAGATGCAGTTGGCGCAGGTTGCGGGACAGACGTTGCAGCATCTGCTGCGGTTCGGCGGTGACCAGATGCTCGGCGCTCAGCTTCATGTTCGGACCGTATTGGCGATGCAGCAACTCCCGGCAATCATTCGGGTACAGACGCCGCCCGCCGCAAGGATCAAGCAGGTGGTCGGCGCCCGGAACCCGGAGTAGAAAATGCCCCGGGAAATTGACCCCGACCATCGGTATTTCCAGGCGCCGGGCCAGCTCAAGCGCGATCAAGCCCAGCGCCAGGGGTTGTCCGCGTCGGCGTGTCAGCACCTTGTCCAGCAATGCCGCCTGCGGACGCAGCGGCGTGAAGTCGTCCTGGGCAAACCCCAGGTCATTCATGCGGCGCAGCAACAGGTTGCGCCAACTCGCTTACCGGCAACATGGGCAAACCATGGCTAACCCGCTGCTGCAGATCCCTGAACCCAGCCAGTAGGGATTCGACGTTCAGCTCCTGGTCATGCTCGACACAGATCCACAGCGCCGCCTCGAACAGCGCGGGCGGTGATCGTTGCAGGCACTCAAAGAAGCATTGGCGGGGCGTCATCAAAATCTCCCGGGACATGCCTCGTTTTAGCCCCGTCTCCCTCATTCGTCCAGTGCCCCGAAAGGTTATGTCCGAATCCCTTAACCCGAGCGCTGCTTATTCCGGCGTGCTTCAGCAAAATTCAGGCGCGAGCCTATACTGGCGACTACAAGAAGTGATTTTCGGGAGCCTTACGATGTTCGCTCTCATGCAAAGCAATCGCCTTGAATCGCTGCATCTGAGCGTCGACCCGGTTTCCGGGTTGAAGGCGGTCATTGCCATTCATGACAGTCGCCTCGGGCCAGCTCTGGGCGGGTGCCGTTATCTTGCCTATCCCAACGATGAATCCGCCGTTGAGGATGCCATTCGCCTCGCTCAGGGCATGAGCTACAAAGCCGCTCTGGCGGGCCTGCCTCAGGGCGGTGGCGTTGCGGTGATCGTGCGCCCGATACATGTCGAGAACCGGGGTGCGCTGTTCGAAGCCTTCGGCCGTTGCGTCGACCAACTCGACGGGCGCTACATCACCGCTATCGACAGCGGCACTTCGGTAGCCGACATGGATTGCATCGCCCAACAGACCCAGCATGTCACCAGCACCACCTCGGCGGGCGACCCGGCGCCACACGCGGCAATGGGCGTGTTCACCGGGATTCGCGCGACCGCCATGGCTCGCTTGGGCAGCGATAACCTCGAAGGCTTGCGGATCGCGATTCAGGGCTTGGGCAATGTCGGTTTTGCACTGGCCGAGCAACTGCACGCGGCGGGCGCCGAGCTGTTGGTCAGTGATATCGATCATGGCAAGGTGCAACTGGCGATGGAGCAACTCAATGCGCATCCGATTGCCAATGATGCATTGCTCAGTACGCCTTGCGACATTCTCGCTCCCTGCGGCCTGGGCGGTGTACTCAACAGTCACACCGTCACACAACTGCGCTGCTCGGCGGTGGCGGGCTCGGCGAACAATCAGTTGACCCATGTCGAAGTCGCCGACTTGCTTGAGCGGCGGGGGATTTTGTACGCCCCCGATTATGTGATCAATGCCGGCGGGTTGATCTATGTCTCGCTCAAGCACCGTGGTGAAGAGCTGACCACCATTACCGCGCACCTGTCGAAAATCAGCTCCCGTCTCACCGAGGTGTTCGCCCATGCCCAGGCGGAAAAGCGTTCCCCTGCGCGGGTGGCAGATGAGCTGGCGGAGCGGGTGTTGTATCGCTGATGCCCAGGCATGAAAAAGGCCCTGAGTCGCTGGACTCAGGGCCTGTTCAATTCGGGCGCTGATTACTTTGGTGCTTTTGCCGCCTTTGCAGGTTTGGCGGGGGCAGCGGGTTCAACCGCTTCAGGTTCTTGCGCTACTTCAGCGGGGGCAACCACTTCGGCCGGTGCGTTGAGCAGTTCCGACAGGGCGTCAGGCTGGCTCTTGAACGCACGGGCAAACACATCGCGATTCTTCGCCATGTAGATCCCGGCTTCTTCCACTTGCTGTTCAGTCAGCGACGGAACGGCTTTTTGCAACACATCGGCCAGATATTCGGCCAGCTCGAGCATTTTGTCATGACGGTCAGCTTCGGCTTTATCCATGAACAAGCGCTCCAGATCTCGGCTGCTGCGGTATACCACTTCGACGGCCATTCACCACCTCACATGCCTTCACATTAAGTTGTCTTGACGACTACTGTATCCATATACAGCGAAAAGGATAAGCGAATCCCTGCGCCATGGGTAGTGGCTTTTCAATGTAGACCGGATTTTGACTGGGGAGTGGCGGGTTGTTGGTGACCCCAAAGTGCCTCCCATCACCCGGCCGCCATCTCACCTTCCAACCCCTGGCCTTTTTTCTGCATGCCAAACAACCGTCACGTCCAACACGCATCATCCGCTCGAATCGGGCTAAGGAACATCATCGTGAAAATAAACTGGGCCGAGAAACTGCGGCAAAACGTGCATCAACTGGCCGAGTCCCTGGGCAACCTGTTCGTCGAAACCTTCCACTACCTGGCGTTGTTCGCCATCGGTGCGGTGACGGCGTGGGCGGCGGTGATGGAGTTTCTCGGGATGCTCGAGGAAGGCCACATCAAGATCGATGACATTCTGTTGCTGTTCATCTATCTGGAACTCGGGGCGATGGTCGGGATTTATTTCAAGACCAACCACATGCCGGTGCGCTTCCTGATCTACGTGGCGATCACTGCGCTGACGCGCCTGCTGATCTCCAACGTTTCGCACCACAACCCGCCGGACATGGGCATCATCTACCTGTGCGGCGGGATTCTGCTGCTGGCGTTCTCGATTCTGGTGGTGCGTTACGCTTCGTCACAATTTCCCTCGGTGAAGATCGAGAAACCGCAGCGCAAGTTGGGTGCGGGTTCTGGTGAACATCCCGAGGTCGAGAAGGGCGAACTCTAAAGCCCGGCGACTTGCCGAGGCTGGTCGAGCGATTGTGGCGGTGGCGGGGTGAGTCCGTCGCCGCTGGTCATCGCTTCGAGGATCGCCATGGCGCTGTGACCCTGTTCGATGGCGATGCCGAATTGAATGCTTTGCACCAGACGCTTGAGGCGTTTGGGGTCGTTGCGCTGTTCGGCGCTGATCATCCGTTTGGCCACGATGCGGCCACTGTTGGACAGGGTCAGCATGATGCTGCCGTCCAGGCCCTGAATGCTCAGGTTGATCTGATAGTCCGGCGCGAAGGCATCGGTAATGATCTGAAAAGGATTGTCCATGATGCGTCACCGCCTGATTGAACGTGCAGTTGTTGACCGGCCGTGATCGGGTTGGTTCGCCATACCAGACCATCGGCTGGCCGCTCGCGATCTCTCCGGGGAACGTAGCAAGCGGCATGCCGGAAAGATTGTCGAACAAAAGCACAACCCTGCAGGACCGAGCTTGCTCGCGAAAAACCCGAGAACGGCGCGGGCTGCAAGCTTTCCCCCGCGTTGACGATCATCCTTGATCGCCGCCCGGAGCTAGCGCACACCTGCAGCGCCTGGCGATTTCCGCCCGTTTCAGGGCAGGAATGAATAGATGATCGCTGACAGTGCAATCAGACCGATCAGCACCACAAACACGTTGGAAGCCTGACCCGAATACTGGCGCAAGGCCGGCACGCGGCGGATGGCGTACATCGGCATCAGGAACAGCAGGCAGGCAATCACCGGCCCGCCGAGGGTTTCGATCATGCCGAGAATGCTCGGGTTGAACGTGGCCACAGCCCAGCAACTGAGGATCATGAATAGCGCGGTCGCGCGGTTCAGCCAGCTCGCCGACATTACCTTGCCACGGCCGCGCAGGCTTTTCACGATCATGCCCTGAAAGCCTTCGCTGGCGCCGATGTAGTGGCCGAGGAAGGATTTGGTGATCGCCACCAGCGCAATCAGCGGCGCCGCGTAAGCGATCACTGGTGTCTGGAAGTGATTGGCCAGGTAAGACAGGATCGAGATGTTCTGTGCCTTCGCCGCCGCCAGGTCAGCCGGGGACAGCGCCAGCACGCAGCTGAAGCAAAAGAACATCACTGTCACGACCATCATTGCCGTTAGCAATGGCGAGAATGCCGCTGCTCTTGGCTTCGGCCTGTTCGCCGTAGCGCTGTTTCTGATCCACCGCGAAAGCCGAGATGATCGGCGAATGGTTGAACGAGAACACCATTACCGGGATTGCCAGCCACAGGGTCTTGAAGAACACCGACATCGGCATTGCTTCTTGCGCACTGGCGAAGAACGCGCCGTTCCAGTTCGGTATCAGGCTGAGCGCGAGTAGCAGCAACGCCGCGACGAACGGATAAACCAGCACGCTCATGGCTTTGACGATCACGTTCTGGCCGCAACGGACGATGGTCATCAGGCCGAGAATCAACGCCAGCGAGAGGATCGCCCGTGGCGGCGGGGCGATGTGCAGTTGGTGTTCGAGGAAGCTGCTCAGGGTGTTGGTCAGCGCCACGCTGTAAACCAGCAGGATCGGGAAGATCGCGAAGAAATACAGCAGCGTGATCAGCTTGCCGGCACCGATGCCGAAGTGTTCTTCGACCACTTCGGTGATGTCCCCGGAGCGCCCGGACAGGACGAAACGGGTCAGGCCACGGTGGGCGAAGAAGGTCATCGGGAACGCCAGCACCGCGAGAATCAGCAGCGGCCAGAAACCGCCGACACCGGCGTTGATCGGCAGGAACAAAGTACCGGCACCGATGGCGGTACCGTACAGGCCAAGCATCCAGGTGGTGTCGGATTTGCTCCAGCCCTTGTGGGCCGTTGCGGATTTGCCTGTCAGGTCTACAGCGGGATTTTCGGCAGCAGGTGTACGTACATCGGTCATCGTTATCGCCTCGTTATTATTCTTGCTCGGGCTCACGGTTGGCAGGCCGTCGGGTGCGGCCTGCCGGGGCGTTCAGGGAATGCGCCTCAGCACTCCACCCAGTTCACAGCCAGGCCGCCCCGTGAAGTCTCTTTGTATTTGTCATGCATGTCGGCGCCGGTATCGCGCATGGTGCGGATCACCCGGTCGAGGGAAATGAAGTGGTTGCCGTCGCCGCGCAGGGCCATTTGCGTGGCGTTGATCGCCTTCACCGCAGCGATCGCATTGCGCTCGATGCACGGCACTTGCACGAGGCCACCGACGGGGTCGCAGGTCAGGCCAAGGTTGTGCTCAAGGCCGATTTCGGCGGCGTTTTCCAGTTGCTCTGGCGTGGCGCCGAGCACGTCGGCGAGACCGGCAGCGGCCATGGCGCAGGCCGAACCGACTTCGCCCTGACAGCCAACTTCGGCGCCGGAAATCGAGGCATTTTTTTTACACAGAATGCCGACGGCGGCCGCGCCCAAAAAGAACGCGACGACGTCATCGTCAGACGCCTCCGGGTTGAATTTCATGTAGTAGTGCAGAACGGCCGGAATGATCCCCGCCGCGCCGTTGGTCGGCGCGGTGACCATGCGCCCGCCGGCAGCGTTCTCTTCGTTGACCGCGAGGGCGAACAGGTTGACCCACTCCATCGCCGACAGCGTGGAGGTGATGACATTGGGCTTGCCGATTTCCAGCAGGGCACGGTGCAATTTCGCCGCCCGACGTGGCACGTTCAGGCCGCCCGGCAGGATGCCCTCGTGACGCAGGCCCTGCTCGACGCATTCGCGCATCACCGACCAGATATGCAGCAGGCCCTGGCGAATCTCGGTTTCGCTGCGCCAGGCCAGTTCGTTGGCCATCATCAGCTCGGAAACCCGCAGGCCGTTCTGGTTACACAGCTTGAGCAATTCGGCGGCGCTGGAGAAATCGTAAGGCAATACGACGTCGCTGGACGGTGCGATGCCCGACTCGGCCTCGGCCGCCTCGATGATGAAACCGCCGCCTATCGAGTAATACGTCTGCTCGGCCAGTTCGCCGGTTTCGCCGAAGGCGGTCAGGGACATCGCGTTGGGGTGGTAAGGCAGGCTCTCGTCGAGCAGCAGCAGGTCGGTTTGCCAGTCGAACGCTATGGTGGTTTTCCCGGCCAGCTTCAGCTCGCGGGTTTTCAACAGTGTGTTGATCCGGTCTTCGATGCAGGTCGGGTCGATGCTGTCTGGCCACTCGCCCATCAGCCCCATCACGCACGCGCGGTCGGTCGCGTGGCCGACGCCGGTGGCCGACAGCGAACCGTACAGACGGATTTCGACACGGCGCACATCGTTGAGCAAATGCTGGTCGATCAGCGCTTGGGCGAAGGTTGCAGCGGCGCGCATCGGGCCGACGGTGTGGGAGCTGGACGGACCGATGCCGACTTTGAATAGATCGAAAACACTGATAGCCATGCTAAAGCCTTACAAGCAATGGAAGAAAAATCGCCGCCATTTTTTGTAGGACAAGCGCAATGTCGGCGATACTGCCTACCTCGGTCCGACGTGACTAACGAAACTTCCTAAGTAAGCCTTTAGCAGGACTAAACGATGAGTCGTCAATTGCATGCCCAGACCTACGTCTGGCTGCAGGTGTTTTCCTGTGCCGCGCGGCACCTGTCATTTACCCGTTGCGCAGAAGAACTGCACATCACACCGGGGGCGGTCAGCCAGCAAATTCGTCAGTTGGAAGAGCGTCTCGGGTTTCGCTTGTTCCACCGGCGCGCTCGCGGCGTGGAGCTGAGTGCGGAAGGGCAACGCCTGGCCATTACCGTCAACGAGGCGTACGGCAGCATTGATGCGGAGCTGCGCCGACTCGACGCCGGGATGATCAGCGGGATTTTGCGTCTGCGATCGATTCCGTCGTTCCTCAGCAAATGGCTGACGCCGCGTCTGCCACGCTTGCAACAGCGCTATCCGGACATCCAGTTGCGGCTGGTCGCCGAGGACAGCAGCGTGCCGTTGCATGAGGGCGACTTTGATCTGGCGATTGATCTGAACGACGGCAGTTATCCAGGGTTGTTATCCACAGCCTTGCTCGACGAGCAGATTTTCCCGGTGTGTGCGCCGAGTCTGTTGCGCGGACGTCCGCCGCTGCATGGCCCGGCGGACCTGCTGCATTTCCCGTTACTGCACGACATCACTGCCTGGCGCGGCAGTTACGAATATGCGGAGTGGGAGTTTTATCTGAATGCGATCGGTTTTGAAGGGGCCGACGTACGGCGCGGGCATACCTTCAATCGGAATCATCTGACCATCGAAGCGGCGATTGCCGGTATGGGCGTGGCGATTGCCCGGCGCACGCTGCTCAATGATGAGCTGGAACGAGGGACGTTGATCGTGCCGTTCGGGCTGTCAGTGCCTAACCACAAACGTTACGTATTGCTCTATGCACCTGGGGCGTTGAGCCATCCGGGCGTGCGTGCGGTGCATGATTGGCTGGTCGAAGAGGCGGGGATTTTTCGCAGTTTGCACCCGTTGAATGACGGGCAATTGTGAGCAAATTTTGCAGGGTTGCGAGGCGACCCAACTCCCGACCTTACCAGCGCTTTGCTTGGTTGTCCGGCTTTTTTTGCGAATGAATATTTTTCTTTTTTCAGGGGTTGAAATGTTTGGCAGTCGGGCCGATTGTTGTAACCAAGGGGTCAGGAAATTCAATTCAAGGCCCCTCGCGAGCTAGCTGAAATAAGGGATGAACTATGCAAATCCAAGTCAACAGCGATAACCATATTCAAAGTAGTCAACGACTGGAGGAGTGGGTACGTACAACCATTGAGAGCACGCTCGAACGTTATGAAGAAGACCTGACCCGTGTCGAAGTCCACCTGAGCGACGAGAACGGTGACAAACCTGGTCCCCATGACATGCGCTGCCAACTGGAAGCGCGGCCAAAAGGCCATCAACCGATTTCCGTGACCCACAAAGCCGATTCGCTGGAACAGGCGATCGACGGCGCCGCCGAAAAACTCGAGCACGCCCTGGAGCACCTTTTCGGCAAACTGCGAGGTAAACCACGCGCCGCGATCGTGCCGTTCGAAAGGGTTCAGGCTGATGCACTGCTCGAAGACGAGTTTCTCGAGAACGAACAGGCTGCGCAAAACGGCTGACGCCTGATGTGATCTTTTCCAGCCAACGACAAACGGGCCTGCATATGCAGGCCCGTTTTTATTTGGGTGGGGCGCGAACCCTTTGAGAGCGAGCTTGCTGCGGGCGGCGGTCTGACTCAAGTCTCATCGAACTCTTTTGCGTATGAGAATATTTATCATTATTATTGGCGCCTGCTTAGCCGCGTGATGATCGCGCAGCTCCACTGTTTCAAGGCCGAAACATGAAAGTCAAAACCAGAGCGCTCCCCGTTTCTTATCGACTGGCGGTCACCTCGCGGGTGCTTGCCGCCGTGGTGGGTGGCTATGTGGTCGCCGCATTGGCCAGTGTCAGCGTGACCCTTTGGCTGCCGATGCCGCGCGCCGAAGCGGTGGTGACCGGGATGATGATCTCGTTTCTGGTGTACCTGTGCGCCGTGCTGTGGTGCTTTGCCTGCCGCAGTGCGTGGCAGGCCTGGTACGGCTTGATTGTTCCAGCCCTGGTGCTGGCGGCAGTTTCCGGTGTGGCTTACTGGATGGGGCAGGCATGAAAGAGGGTTTTCGTCAGGCGATGGCCTGGTTGCACACCTGGACGGGACTGATCTTCGGCTGGCTGTTGTTCGCGATTTTCCTGACCGGCACCCTGGCCTACTTCAAGGATGAAATCAGTCACTGGATGCAGCCGGAAATTGCGGCGCGGTCGGTCTCCTCGGAACACAGCCTCGATCTTGCCCAGCACTATCTGCAGGAGCACGCACCGGGAGCTTCGCGCTGGCTGATCGACCTGCCGAGCGCTCGTCAACCGGCACTGACGGTGCGCTGGCAACAGTCGCCCGCCAAGCGCGGTGAGCGTGGCCAGTTCAGTGAAAAAAGCCTCGACCCCCAAACCGGTACTGAAGTGCAGGAGCGGGAGACCCGTGGCGGCGAGTTCTTTTACCGCTTTCATTTCCAGTTGCAGATGCCTTATCCGTGGGGACGCTGGCTGTCGACCATCGCGGCCATGGTGATGTTTGTCGCACTGATCACCGGGATCATCACCCACAAGAAAATCTTCAAGGACTTCTTCACCTTCCGACCGCGCAAAGGCCAGCGTTCCTGGCTCGACGGGCATAACGCCGTGGGCGTGCTGGTGTTGCCGTTTCACTTGATGATCACCTACAGCAGCCTGGTGATTTTCATGGCGATGGTCATGCCGGCGAGCATCCTCGCTTCCTACAAAGGCGATGTGCGGGCGTTCTACGATGAGGTCTTCCCTGCCTCCAGCACGCCGGAACTCGCCGGTACCCCGGGTCAGTTGGCGCCGATGGCGCCGCTGCTGGAGCGGGCGCGGGAGCAGTGGGCCGGGGGCGTGTGGCGCGCTTGACGGTGAATAATCCGGCAGATGCCAATGCCTCGGTCGTGCTGGTGCGCGACGGTGCCGATCGGGTAGTGCACGATGCGAGCAGTGCCGTGACCTTCAATGGCGTCACCGGCCAACTGCTCAGTGCCACGCCCGAGCAACCGGCAGCGATGGCTGTCGCCGGCAGTTTCTACGGCTTGCATATGGGCCGTTTTGCCGGCCCGGTGTTGCGTTGGCTGTACTTTATCTGCGGCCTGGCGAGCACGGCGGTGATAGGCACCGGGCTGGTGATCTGGCTGGGCAAGCGCCAACTCAAGCATGCAAAGAGTGGCGTGATGCCGTTCGAGTTGCGGCTGGTGGAAGTCCTGAACATTGCCAGCATGGCCGGGCTGACGGTCGCGGTGGCGGCGTTCTTCTGGGCCAACCGCCTGCTGCCGGTGCACATGACTGGCCGAGCGGACTGGGAGATCAACAGCTTCTTTATCCTGTGGGGCCTGAGTGTGATTCATGCCGGGATCCGCCCTGGGCGCAGCGCCTGGGTTGAGCAACTGATCCTGGCTGCGCTGCTGTTCTGCGGCATTCCATTGCTCAATGCGCTGACCACCTCGCATCACCTGGTAGCGGCCCTGACCCAAGGTGATTGGGCGATGGCCGGATTTGACCTGGCTTGCCTGGGTAGCGGCCTGTTCCTGGCCTGGGCCGCATGGAAAATGCGCCGCAGCGGCCGGGTTGCAACCACCACCCGCCAACGTGCACCGGCCGTCAGCCTAGAGCGAGAGGTGAACTGAATGCTGCTGGCCCTGTTGCTCTGCTACAGCGGTTTTACCGTGTTGTGTCTGTCGATGGACCGGCATCACGCCGAACTGCTCGGTCACAGGCCCACAGCGGGTCGCCGCAAGCTCCTGAAGCTGGCCGGTTGGTCGCTGCTGGCTGTTTCGCCATGGACTCTGGTGAGCCGGATCGGTTGGGGCCTTGGCCTGGTCGAATGGTTTGCGGTACTGATGCTCAGTGCCTTGTTGCTGGTGCTGTTGTTGCCCTATCGCCCGCGCCTGGTGCTGGCGCTCGCAGGCCTGAGCCTGCTCGCCAGCCCTGTTGCCGTGCTCGCGCAGTCATGACTCGATGATCGGCGTCCCGCCCGAATCCAGTGAAGACGAACAACAAGGCGAGGGACGCGCGCATTTCCTGCAAGTGTTCCTGTCCCAGCGCTCGCAAATGGAGGCATTGGTCAGCCGGCGGGTGGGCTGTCGGGCGACGGCCGCCGATCTGGTGCAGGACTTGTTCCTGCGTTTCTGGCGGCGGCCATTGGTGCAGGTCGAGGAACTGAGTACCTACCTGCTGCGTTGTGCCGGCAACATTGCCATCGACCATTTGCGCAGCGAAGGCGCAAGGGTGCGCAGCAACGAGGGGTGGTTGCCGGACCAGCCGGACAGCCATGGCAGCGAGCCCGAGGCGGCGCTGGAAGCCGGCAATGATCTGCGCCACGTCGAGGCGGCGTTGCGCGCATTGCCCGAGCGCACGCGGCAGATTTTTCTGCTCAATCGCATCCACGGTCGCAAATACGCGGAAATCGCCAAAGCCATGGGCCTGTCCCAAAGTGCCGTGGAAAAACATATGATGCGCGCCCTCGAGGCCTGCAAGGCCAGCCTGCGCGAACCCGCGCCACGCACGCCAGGGAAAGCACCGTGACTCACATCGACCGCGTCAGCCCGACGCCCGCTCAGGAGCAGGCGGCTTTTGCCTGGCTGAGCCTGTTGCATGATCGGCCGAGCGCTGGCGATCAACTGATTTTCAGCCAATGGCTGCGTGCAGATCCGGCGCATGCCGAGGCGTACGCCCAGGCCCAGGTCGTGTGGGAATTGAGCGAAGCTCCGGCGCGCACCCTGGCCGCCGAAGATGCGCTTGCCTTGCAGGGTTACCTCGATGCGATGAATCGTTCCGGCCAGTACCCTGTGCGGCGCTGGGCCGGTGGATTGGCAGTGGCGGCTTGTCTGTTGTTGATGGTCGGCATGAGCGTCGGTTGGCAGCCGATGCGCTGGCTGGATGACCTGGGGGCGGACTATGTGTCGGCTCCGGGGGAGATCCGCACGGTGACGCTGGCTGATCAGTCCCAGGTGACGCTCGATGCGGACAGCGCCATCGCTGTGGATTTCACTGGCGGTGAACGGCACGTGCATTTGCGTCGCGGCGCCGGTTTTTTCAGTGTCGTTCATACCGGCGAGCCTTTTGTCGTCGACGCCGAACAAGGTCAGGCGCGGGTATTGGGCACGCAGTTCGAGGTACGCCTGCAACCTGTTGGCGCTCAGGTGACGGTGCTGTCGGGGCGCGTCGGTGTCACGGCGCACAGGCAGGCTGCGCAGCAGATTGTCGGCGCGGGCCAGCAGGTGACTTACGGCGCCGGCTCTGCGGAGCAACTCCAGAGTGTGGACAGTGAAGCGCAACTGGCCTGGCGCCAGGGCTGGCTCAATTACTACAGGCGCCGCTGGCGGATGTGGTGAGTGACCTTGGACGCTATTACCCGGGGCGGATCCTGTTGCTGAACGATGAACTGGCGGCACGCCGGGTCAGCGGCAGTTTCCCGAGCAAGGATCCCCGGGCGGTGTTGAGTTCATTGCAGGGGGTGTTGGGGTTTGAGCAGACCGAGGTGTTCGGGCATCTGATTATTTTGCGGTAGAGCAAGATCAAAAGATCGTCCGAACGCGGCCCGAGCCTTCGGACGATCTTTTGATCTTCTACAAATATTTCAAAAATCAAGGTGAGGTAAACCCGAGTCCCATCCGTGTAGTGACTGAAACTGCGAGTCATTCGCATCCGTTGCGGTTCTACACAGGTCATTGAGCAATGAAGTCCAGGGCAAAATCGGGTTCGGTCAAACAGTGGTTGGGCGTGTCGGCGTTGAGTTTTTCGGCGTTGGCGCTGTTGCCGATGAGCGTCGCTCTCGCGGCTGAAACCGTCAGCAGTCAGGCGCAGAAACAGTTCAATTTCGCACTGGGTGCCAAGCCGTTGCCGCAAGCCCTGAACGACTTCAGTCGGGTCACCGGGCAAAGCGTGGTCTACACCGATGAAGCGCCTTACGGTCTCACTGCCCCTGCGGTCAATGGTCAGATGAGCGCCGAGCAAGCGCTGCAACGGCTGCTCAGCGGCTCGGGTCTGAGCTTCCGTCGTACCGACAGCCACACTCTGGCGCTGGAGCCAAAACCGACCGAGGGCGCGCTCAACCTCGGCGCCACCACCATCACCTCGATGCGCGATGATTCGATGAGTTATCAGCCGCCGGAAACCAGTTCGGTGATGCGCTCCTCGGCGTCGTTGCAGGAAACGCCGCAGACCGTCAACGTCATCCCGGCGCAGGTCATCCGCGATCAGGCGCCGCGCAACCTCGACGATGCACTCGCCAACGTCAGCGGCATCACTCAAGGGAATACGTTGGGCAGCACCCAGGATTCGGTGATGACGCGTGGTTTCGGCGACAACCGCAACGGCTCGATCATGCGTGACGGCATGCCGATCGTGCAGGGCCGTGGCATGAACGCCACGGTCGATCGCGTCGAAGTGCTCAAGGGGCCGGCCTCCTTGCTCTACGGGATCCAAGACCCGGGCGGCGTGGTCAACATGGTCAGCAAAAAGCCTCAGCTGGCCCAGTACAACGCCCTGACCTTGCGCGGTTCGACCTATGGCGACGGCAAGAACGGCAGCGGCGGCACCTTCGACAGCACTGGCGCACTGGGCGATTCCGGGCTGGCCTATCGCATGGTGCTGGATCACGAAGATGAAGATTACTGGCGCAATTTTGGCACTCACCGCGAAACGTTGATCGCCCCTTCGCTGGCCTGGTTCGGCGAAAACACCCAGCTGACGTTCGGCTACGAACACCGTGAATTTCTCACGCCGTTCGACCGTGGCACGCTGATCGATCCGCGCACCAATCACCCACTGGACATCTCGCGCAACGAGCGCCTCGACGAGCCGTTCAACAACATGGAAGGCCGCTCGGATCTGTACCACTTCGAAGCTGACCATGAACTGAATGACGACTGGAAAGCTCACTTCGGCTACAGCTGGAACCGCGAAACCTACGACGCCAGTCAAGTGCGCGTAACCGCTATCGACACCAAGAAAGGCACGCTGACCCGCAGCATGGACGGCACGCAAAACGCGATCAGCACCGACCGTTTCATCACGGCCAGCCTCGAAGGCAAAGTCAATGTGCTGGGCATGCAGCATGATCTGGTGTTTGGCGTTGACGACGAGTACCGCAAGATCTACCGCGCCGACCTGATCCGCCAGAAAAGCCTGAGCACCTTCAGCTACGTCAATCCGGTCTATGGCCGTGAAGTCGCAGGCACCACGGTCAGTGCCGCCGACAGCGCGCAGACCGATGAACTGCGCAGCGATTCGGTGTTCATGCAGGACTCGATTCACCTCACCGATCAGTGGATTCTGGTCGCGGGCGGGCGCTTTCAGGAGTACGACCAGTACGCCGGCAAAGGCGTGCCGTTCAAGGCCAACACCGACAGCAACGGGCAGAAATGGGTACCTCGTGCGGGTCTGGTCTATCGCTACACCGACGCCTTGTCGTTCTACGGCAGCTACACCGAATCGTTCAAACCCAATTCGACGATCGCGCCGCTGAGTGGCAGCAGCACGGTGCTCGATGGCAGCATCGCCCCCGAGGAGGCCAAGTCATGGGAGGTCGGCGCCAAGCTGGATCTGCCGGGGAGAATCACCGGCAACATCGCGCTGTTCGACATCAAGAAACGCAACGTGCTGGTGGCCAACGCTGAAGGCCCGACGACGATCTACAGCGCCGCAGGCGAAGTGCGTTCGCGTGGTCTTGAACTGGATCTGAGCGGTCAACTGAGTGAGCGCTGGAGCATGATCGGCAGCTACGCCTACACCGATGCCGAAGTCACCGAAGACCCGGATTACAAAGGCAAGCGTTTGCAGAACGTAGCGAAGAACAGCGGCTCATTGTCGGCGGTGTATGACTTCGGCAGTGTGATCGGTGGCGATCAATTGCGCATCGGCGCCGGGGCGCGTTATGTCGGCGAACGTGCGGGCAACGCGGTGAATGATTTTGATCTGCCGAGCTACACCGTGGCCGATGCGTTTGCCACGTATGACACCAAAGTCGAGGGGCAGAAGTTCAAGTTTCAGCTCAACGTGAAGAACCTGTTTGATCGCACTTATTACACCTCGGCGGCGAGCCGGTTCTTTGTGTCGATGGGGGATTCGCGGCAGGTGATGCTATCGAGTACGTTGGAGTTCTGACGAAGGCGGCAGCACAGGCGCCAACCCCCAAGCCTAGCGTAAAAACGCTTGGCGATATTCGCCAGGCGTCCCACCCAACACCTGCTTGAAGCGATTGGTAAAGTGGCTCGCACTGGCAAACCCACAGGCCAGCGCAATTTCCCCCAACGGCAATGCCGTGCTGCGCAACAACTCCCGCGCTCGACTCAAGCGTCGCGCCAGCACGTACTGATGCGGCGGCAAACCGAAGCTCACGCGAAACATTCGCGCAAAGTGATATTCCGATAACGCACACAAACCGGCGAGTTGCCCAAGGCTGATCGGTTCGGCCAACTGACTGTCGATGAACTCGACCAATTGCCGACGCTGATGCGGTGCGAGGCCGCCCTTCAGCCGCAAGCCCTGACGCGCGCCAACCTGGCTGAGCAATGTGTGGCTGATCAGTTCGTGGGCGAGGCTGCTGGTCAGCAGACGTTCAGCGGGTTCGTCCCAGTTCAGCGTCAGTAACTGCCGAAAGCGTTGAGCCTGCTGCGGGTCTTCGAGAAAGGTCTGCTCGCGCAACTGCATTTCTCGGGGTTCGCGATCAAGCAACGTGACACAACCGAGGGCAAATTGTTCTGCGCTGAAATACAGGTGCGCGAGACGAATGTCGCCATTGATCACCCAACCCGATTGGTGATCGGCCGGCAGAATGCACAATTTGTCCGGCCCACCCTTGAGGCCCGGTTGACCACGACGAAACGTGCCGGTGCCGCCGGCGATGTAGCAGGACAGCGTGTGGTGGCTGGGCGCTTCGTATTCCTGGGCGTCGTGGTGGTTGGTCCACAGCGCTGCAGACAAGCCGTCACCGAGCTCGGCGCTGTGCACAAGGCGAGCGTTCTGCGAGCGGTTAAGGGCTTGAAAGACTTGCAGGCTATCGATTGCGGTCATGATCGGTTCTCTCCAACGCCTTGCATCCTACTCCGTAGGCGTCGCGCTGCCAGCCAGCCGGCCGACAAAAGCGCAAGATTGTGCAAGTGCGCCGAAACCCGACGCAGGACACTGAGCTCCTATTCAGGAGTTTTGATCATGAACCTTTCGTTGTATTTGCTGACCGTGCTGATCTGGGGCACCACCTGGATTGCCTTGAAATGGCAGTTGGGCGTGGTCGCTATCCCGGTGTCGATCGTCTATCGCTTCGGCCTCGCCGCGCTGGTGCTGTTCGTGATGTTGCTGCTCACCCGACGCCTGCAGGTGATGA
>NZ_JAEKEG010000027.1 GCF_016651255.1 Pseudomonas sp. TH10 | reverse complement strand
CCCAGCCATCTCCCGGTGCATAACGCAGGCGGCTTGCGTCAAGGCGTTGCAGCATTTCATCCGCCGGCCAGGGAGCGTCACCGCGGGCTACTGCGCCGTGGTAATCGGCCAGTTCGCTGTAGTCCGCCAGGCCTGCTTCATGGCGCAACAGTTGGCGCAGGGTGAAGGGGCCTTCGGGCAGAGGCTGATCCAGCTCGATCAGGCCATCGCGCACCAGCGTCAGGGCGGCAGCCGCCAGCACGGTCTTGGTAAAGCTCCACCAGGGGATCGTCGCATCGGACCGATCCGGGGTCAGGGGTGTACCGTTGGAAACAAGGGAGAAAAGCATTGCTGGCTGCTCTGAAAAGGGGCGCGGCGTGAGTTTGCCAGAATGCAAAAGCCGGTGATCAAATGTTTACATCCGGCCATTGCTGCATGACCTTAGCGCAGCCAGTGCGCCAGCACGCCCGCCAGCGCGCATGCCAGCAGTACTTCGATCACACCGCGCTTGAAAACCAGCAGCGCGATCGCCGCGACCAGTGCAAGCAACAGCGACACCCAGTCGAACACACCACTGAATCCGCCTGGCCACAGCACGTGGTAGCCGAAAAACACCGCGAGGTTGAGAATCACCCCGACCACCGCTGCGGTGATGGCGGTCAGCGGCGCAGTGAATTCAAGTTGGTTGTGGGTCGATTCCACCAGGGGACCGCCAGCCAGGATGAACAGGAACGAGGGCAGGAAAGTAAACCAGGTCACCAGCGCCGCCGCGAGCGCGCCTGCCAGGAACGCCTGGTCCGGGCCAAATAACTGCTGCACATAGGCGCCGATGAAGCCGACGAACGCCACCACCATGATCAACGGGCCGGGGGTGGTTTCGCCCAGCGCCAGGCCGTCGATCATCTGGGTGGGTGTCAGCCACCCGTAATGACTGACTGCGCCCTGGTACACATAGGGCAGCACCGCATAGGCACCACCAAAGGTCAGCAGCGCGGCCTTGGTGAAGAACCAGCCCATCTGGGTGAAGGTGCCGTGCCAACCAAACAGGAGGGTGAGCGCCCCCATCGGCAGCGTCCACAGGATGACCCCGATAAACGCCAGGCGCAGCAATTTCAGGCTGCTGAAGCGGGCATGTGCGGGTGGCGGGGTATCGTCATCGATCAGCGCGGGCCCGAACGATTTACCCTTGGCCACTGCTGTGCCGACCGTGAATTTTCCGGGGTCAAGGCGTCCGCCGACGTACCCGATGAGTGCTGCGGCCAGCACAATCAAAGGGAAGGGCACGTTCAACAACAGGATCGCGGCAAAGGAGGCGCCGGCAATGCCCCACAGCCAGTTGTTCTGCAACACCCTGGAACCCATGCGGTGCGCGGCTTGCAGCACGATGGCGGTGACCGCCGGCTTGATCCCGTAGAACACCCCGACCACGACCGGCACTTCGCCGAAAGCAACGTAGACCCAGGATAATGCAATGAGGATGAACAACGACGGCAGCACGAACAGCGCGCCGGCAATCACGCCGCCCCAGGTGCGGTGCATCAACCAGCCGAGATAGGTCGCCAGTTGCTGAGCTTCGGGGCCCGGTAGCAACATGCAGTAGTTGAGGGCGTGCAGAAACCGGCGCTCGGAGATCCAGCGCCGGCGCTCCACCAGTTCCTGGTGCATGATCGAGATCTGCCCGGCCGGGCCGCCGAAACCGATCAACCCCAGTTTGAGCCAGAACCCGAAGGCTTCCCGTAGCGGGACCGCCCTGGGTGATGCCTGAGCCTGTTGGTCGGCGGAGCAGGGGGTATGGCTCAAACAGGTGCTCCCGAATGACTTAACCGTGACCCAACGCGATCGCAAACGACACCACGATCATGCACGCAAACGCGAAATTGAGGTTCATGAGGGCTCGTTCCGTAAAGTGCTAAAAGTGCAGCCATCTTGAACAGGTCGCGCAGAAATAAAAAATTCGCCTTCATGATTTGAAAGATCGAAACAATTGATACCTCGGTCATTACTGGGTGCCAAACATCGCCGTCCAGTAAATCCCCGCATCGCTCTTCGGGTCTACCGCGTAGGCCGCGCCCAGTTCCTTGTACGCGGGTTCATCAGATTGGCGCAATGGCCGGGGCTGGCGATCCAGCCGTCGACCACCTTGCGCACGGTGTCCTGGCCGGCAGCGATGTTTTCGCCGACCAGTTGCCCGCTGTAACCGGCCAACTCGGCGCGGTCGCCCGGCGTGCGGCCGTCGCGATCCTTGTGATCAAAGTAGTTTTTGTTGGCCATGGCTCGCGAATGGGTCTCGGCGGCGCTCGCCAATGTCGCGTTCCATGCCAGCGGGGTGGTGGCAGCGAACGATTGCGTGCCGCACTGGCGAGCCTGGCTGCGGGCGTTGTTGAGCAGGGTCAGGACTTTCTGGCCTTCGGCCTGGGAATCGCCCAGGCGTGCGGACATCAGCGGCCGCGCCAGCACGATGCGCCAATCGCGGTCGTCGCGACTCACGCCGATGTCGACAAACTGCGGGTCGAGCACCACGTGGCAGAAACTTTCCCGAATGGCTTGCATGGCCGATTGCGCATCGCGGGGGCCGGACAGGGTGATCGCCTGCACATTGACCATCGGGTAGCCGGCACTGGCCATGGCTTGCTGCAGGTTGCGCACGTTTGTCGCCGACAGTGCCAGGCGTGGATCACCTGCCAGTGGCGGCAGTTCCGGCGATACCTGGTCGGCGCAACGCTGGGGCTGGGTGCGGTAGAGGTTGATCGAATCGATCAGTTGTTTCTCATCGACCGCCAGCGCCTGGGCGGCAAATGACAGGCCCAACGACAACGCGGCAAGGCGCATAACGGATGGAATGAAGCGCATGAAAATCCCCTTGGGCAGACTGCGCCCATGATGCGCGATTTCACCCCGCTTGCGCAATGCCTTTTTTGCGCCTGAAACAGTTTTATTGGCCACCGGATGAAATGAATTTGGGCGGCTACAATCAAGCCAGGGCGCCGATACAGCGCGTAACAGCGTCGATAATGCGCTGCCCCATCCGGTTCTTTGAAAAGGGTCGATCATGCGCTTGATGTGGACTGCAACCTGCCTGGCACTCTCCCTGATCGGCGGCCCGGTGATGGCCGTTGAACTTGAACAGCAAAAAGCCGAGGACAAGGCTGAGGTGCTTGAGCAAAAGGCGGCGGAAAAAGGCCCCGACGTCCCGGTGCCCAAGGCCGAGGCGATCACCACCTCGGAGGTGCAGGCGGTCGATCCCGCCGGCTCGGCGCCGCTGGATGACGCCATAACCTGTCTTGCGCGCTCCATCTACTGGGAAGCGAAGGGCAGGCAGACCCGGGAAATGGAAGCCGTGGCCAGCGTGGTCATGAACCGCCTGGGGCACGAAGGTTTTCCCGACACGGTATGCGCAGTGGTCAAGGAGGGCTCGGAAAGCCGTAACTGTCAGTTTTCCTGGTGGTGCGACGGGCGTTCGGATCAGGTCAGGGAGGATGCCGAGTATGCGGTCGCCAAGGAGATCGCGCGCAAGGCGCTGAACCGCACACTCAACGACCGGACACTGGGGGCGATGTATTTCCATGACAAGACGGTGCGGCCGGATTGGGCGGCCAAGTACATCAAGACGGCGGATATCGGCAGGTTCAGGTTCTACAAGCCGCGGGGCGGGGACGCGAAGTAGCGGCGTGGGGACGACCTTCAAGAATGGACGACAAAAAAGGCACCTTCCCAGGTGCCTTTTTCGTGTGCCGCCGTTTTACAGTTCCTGACCCAGGAAGATCAGCGTATTGCCATGGGCTTCAGCCGCAGCGCGCTGGTTGTAGCTGTCGCGGTGCGAGCAGTTGAAACCGTGTTCGGCTTGCGGGTAGATGACGATTTCCACGAAGTCGTTGTTCTCGAAGCGCTCGGCGATTTTTTCCACGGCTTCCAGTGGAATGTGGCTGTCCTCTTCGCCGAAGTGCATCAACAGCGGCACGGTGATTTCGTCGGCGCGGTCCAATTGGTCCTGGATACCGCCACCGTAGTAGGTGATCGCCACGTCCACCAGGCCGTTGGCGGCGGTCAGGTAGGACAGCAGGCCGCCGAAGCAGTAGCCAATCGAGGCCACGCCACCATCCAGGCCCGGCTGGTCCTTGAGAGCGGCAATGGCCAGCTTGATGTCGTCCTGGGCTTTGGTGATGTCGGTGGCATTCATCAGTTCGACGGCGCGTTTCCAGCCGGCTTCGTCGTAGGTCAACTCGATGCGCGGGCCGCTACGCCAGAACAGATCCGGCACGACCACCAGGTAGCCGTCGGCAGCGTATTGTTCGGCGACCGAGCGGATGTGCTCGTTGACGCCGAAGATCTCCTGGATCAATACGATCCCCGGGCCTTTTTGCGTGTGGGGAATCGCCAGGTAGGCACCGAATTTACCGTCGGCGCTGTCGATCTCGATCCATTGGGTGGTTACGCTCATGGTGGCTCCTGTCTACGCGAGTGAGGGGTGTAGCTTGCCACGGTAACATTTCAACGAATGTTACGGCGCCAGAAAGTGCATGCCAGCAGCGCATCAAGGCTGAGTTTACCTGCCCCGGTCAATACCAGCGGAAGGAGCGCGGCGAGGTAGATCAGCGGCAGCTTGAAATTGCCATGTCCCTTGTTGCTGATGGCGTAGCCTTGGGCCAGCTCACTCAATGTAGACCAATCGGCCGGCCAGTGGACCGCTGCGGTGGCGACCACGGTCACTACCATCAGGATGAGCGCCGAGACTCGCGTGCCCAGGCCCACCAGCAGGGCCAGGGCGCAGATCAGCTCGGCCCACATCGACAGTTCCCAGTTGAAGGTGGCGGGGACATGGTTGAACGGAAACGGAAATCGCTCCTGAATGTCGGCAAACCAGTTCTGTCCGTTCCATTTTTCCAGGCCCGACTCGAAGAATTCCCAGGCCAGGAACACCCGCAAGGTCAGCGGCGCCATCCAGCTGCCGGCGCGGTCGAGGTTGAAGTGCAGGCCTTTGACGGCCGAAGACAGTGAGGTGTTCATGGGCGGGATCTCCGTTGCGCGTTTTGATCGGCCAGGCCAATCGACAGGCGGATTTCATCAGCCGGGTGTATCAGCGATGTGTCGTGGGCCAGGGAGATTGGAGGGTTAATGTGTCGGGGATGGAGGTGGATACACGTGGATACGCTTGAGCGAGTTGAAAGGCCGGGAATGACGCTCCGGGGATTTTCCGGTACCTTTTCTTCCCCTCCATTGCATGGTGAAACCGCTTCATGTCTCTTGCGCTCGATCGTCTAGTCCCTGGCACGCCCATTCCATTCGCCGGGAATCGTGTCACTGTCGTCAGCCCCGAACTGGCTGAGCGGTTCCAGCCCGGTGACCACCTTCTGGTGGAGCAGGTCAGTGGTGAATTGCTCTTGATTCCGGTGGCTGACCAGCAAGCCGCAGCCGTGGCGATCGAGCGCGCCGAAGCGGCTTTCAAGGCGATGTCGGCCGTGTCGGATGAGGCGATCAGCGAATTTTTCGACCGTTTCGCGCAGCGCCTGGAAAGCCCGCAGGCCTGGGCGTTGATCGAGGCGGCGAACCTGGCCGATATCGAGCGGGCCAAGTCCCGTGGACGTTCCACTACGCGACTGCTGGCCAATGAGCCGATGCGCCGCGACATGATCGCCGGACTCAAGGCCTGGCGCGATGCGTCGGCGTCTCGCGGAAAAGTCATCAGTTGCGTCGAGCATGACGGCTGGAAGGTCGAGCAGGTGGTCTCACCGCTGGGCATTGTTGCGTTTGTATTCGAGGGCCGGCCGAATGTCTTCGCCGACGCTGCTGGCGTTCTGCGTACGGGCAATACCGCCGTGCTGCGTATCGGCAGTGATGCGTTGGGCACCGCCCAGGCCATCGTTACCCATGCATTGAACCCGGCGCTGGCCGATGCAGGCTTGCCCGCCGGCGCTGTGTCGCTGGTGGAAAGTGTCAATCACGCAGCGGGTTGGGCCATGTTCGCCGACCGGCGCCTGTCGCTGGCCGTGGCCCGAGGTTCTGGCCGCGCAGTCAGCCAGCTGGGCAGTATCGCCCAGCAGGCCGGCACCGCCGTCAGCCTGCACGGCACCGGAGGTGCCTGGCTGATAGCGGACAAGGACGCCGACGCCCGGCGTTTTGCCGCCGTGGTGCGCAACTCCCTTGACCGTAAGGTCTGCAACACCCTGAACGTCTGCCTGATTCACCGTAACCGGGCGGCTGAATTGGTGCCGTTGTTTCTCGACGCCCTGCAGCAGGCCGGCAACAGCCGTGGCCAGGGCTGCAAATTGCACATCGTCGAGGGCAGCGAAGGGCGCTTGCCGCCGCAGTGGCAAACGGCGAGCGTCGAGGTCTATCGCGCCGATGGCTACCGCACCGAAGCGCTGGCTGAGCCATTGCCCGAGGCGCAACTGGGGCGTGAGTGGGAATGGGAGGAAACGCCCGAAGTCAGTCTGAAAATCGTGGATGACCTGGATCAGGCCATCGACCTGTTCAACCGCTACAGCCCGCAATTCACGGTGTCGTTGATCAGTGAGGACGCCAGCACCCAGGAGCGCTTCTACAACGCGGTGAATGCGCCTTTCGTGGGTAACGGAATCACCCGTTGGGTGGATGGCCAGTACGCATTGAACAAGCCGGAGCTGGGCCTTTCGAACTGGGAAAGCGGTCGCCTGTTTGCACGCAGCGCGATTCTCTCGGGGGATGGGGTGTTCACCATTCGCAGCCGCATGACCCAGATTGATCTGGGCGTTAAACGCTAAGGCAACTTCGCAAATAAAAGGGCCTGCTCTTTGGCGAGAGCAGGCCCTTTTATATTAGAGGTGTGAAGTTTCAGTAGAACCGGTCAATCACCCGAACTTCGTTCTGGTTCTGCATCGACGCCCACGCCTGCTTCAGCGTTTGCAGAACATTCCCGATGAAGTCCTTGTCGGCGGCGGCTTTTTTGCCGACATAGCCGTGGCCGCGACGGTACATCTTCAGGCGGGCCAGCAGGTTCTGGTTGTTCTGGTCGAACTCTTCTTCACCAGCGTGCGGTGCCAGGCAGTCGATATGCACCTGACCCGATTTGCTGATCCACAGAATATGGCTGTCGTGGCTGTCTTTTTGCGCAGCGAACATATGAGCCAGTTCTTCGATAGTCGGTTGATTGTTCAGATTCATCATTTTTGCCCCTTGACCAGTCTGGTGATCTTTCAAAGTTGATTCGCTAATACAAGTAGCCCATCGGTTAGTTGATCCCTGGCACCGAAACCAGGACGTCAGCGGTCGCCCGTATGAAGTACGGGATCGTGCATCTGTTGCATGTAGTCGTGTTGAATAACTGCTACGCGATAGCGTCACAACGAAGAGAAGCAGCGAAAATCGGGAGGCTCCTTGACGACATTTTCAGTGTCGACCACAAGCGTCTTGAGAATTTTCGCCAGCGCTTCTCGTCCTTGTACTGGACGTTCAGGCCAGGTCAGCTTCTTCAATCTGCCTTGTGGGCAGCGTGTATCCGGAAAAAACAACTCGGCGGTCAGACGAGTTTGCTCAAGCGTGTTACCCGTGTTCCCGATCGGGGAACGTCCTCATCATGCAAAAGCAAAACGACGCCGTCAACGGTTTTGTAGTGATTATTTTTGTGCACTACATATTGTCGGACAAAGCGGTTTGGAATTAGCAGGGAGGGCCAGTGTGCCCGGTTCAGACCGACTGGGGCGGGGTTTCAAAGCGGTAAAAGGTGCAGGGATATCCATCCACCGTTCGCTGGTGCACGCTGTAGCGATTGCCGGTGAGAATTGGTATGAGTCCGGCCCAGAACCGCCGCGCCGGCTGGTTTGCATCGATATGGAAAATTTGCCATTGACCCGGGTGGGCGCTCAAGAGGGCAGAGACGACAAACTTCGCGACGCCTTGGCCACGAAAACGTCGAGTGACGAACAGATAACCCACATTCAATTGCGCACCATCGAGGTGGGTCTGGTCGTCGACGGTCATGAAGCCGGCCAGTTCGCCGTCAACCGTGATCAGGAAGGGCCGGGTGGCCGGCTTTCTCCAGTAGTCCACCTGGGGCTGGATGCTGAAGAACCCGTGCCCTGCGAGCTTCAGCGGGAGCCATTCACTGAAGTCGTACAGGTAGAACTGCATCAGGTTTTCAATGGTGTCCAGATCGTCGCGTTGCGCGGCGTGCAGTTCTATCACGGGCATTGAAAGCGGCTCCTGACCGGGTTGATCAGTGGGGCGCGAAATCGTATGGGCCGCCGGTCTTCAGTGCGGCCGCGTAGGCTGGACGTTTCTGGAAGCGGTCCACCCACGCGGCGACGTGCGGGTACTGACCGAGTTTGCCTTGCGCCCTGGCGATCTCGCCGATAAAGCTCATCTGGATATCCGCAGCGCTGAATTCAGCGCCCAGCAGGTAGTCGCCCTGGCTCAGCGCAGTGTCGAGGTAACCCAGGTAGTTGGCCACTTCCGAGTTGATCCGTGGATGCAATGGCGCGCCAGCCTCGCCCAGTCGACCCACGTACAGGTTCAGCATCAATGGCAGCATCGCTGACCCTTCGGCGAAATGCAGCCATTGCACGTATTGATCATAGGCGGCTGTGGCGGGGTCGGGTTGCAGGCGTCCCTGGCCGTGGCGCCGGATCAGGTAATCGATGATGGCCGCAGACTCGATCAACTTCTGTTGACCGTCTTCGATGACCGGGGATTTGCCCAGGGCATTGACCGCCTTCAACTCCGGCGGTGCCAGGTTGGTCTTCGGGTCACGCTGGTAGCGCTTGAGCTCATAGGGAATGCCCAGTTCTTCCAGCAGCCAGAGAATCCGTTGCGAGCGAGAGTTGTTCAGGTGATGGACGATAATCATGTTGGAGGCCTTTTCAGGTAGTGGGCTGGCGCCGGGCTTGAACAACACTAGACCATCACGGTCCTTGCGAAGTGCCCTTATGGTTTGCTCGCCGGTTTTGCCGCGCGCCGGGCGCTGGTGGCCGGTTTGCGCTTGGCCGGTTTGCGTTTGTTTTTCCACGGCGTGGCTCCGCGCCCTGCCGGGCTTGCAGGCCCGCTGATGGTCAGGCTAAGGCCTGCGCAGCGGGCCACCTGTTTGCTCATCCAGGCGGCCTGTTTGGTGACAAACTCTTCCAGGCTCATCTCGCCGCTCTGCACCATGTCCAGCGCCTGTTCCCAGATCGCCGTGGTACCCGGGTCGGCAATCGCGCGGGGCACGGCGTCGATCAGGCTGAACGCGGCAGGTGTCGCGGCCAGTGCCTTGCCGTTTTTCACCAGATAGCCGCGATCCAGCAAGCCCTGAATGATCGACGCTCGGGTCGCTTCGGTGCCGATCCCGGTGGTGTCCTTGAGCTTCTGCTTGAGCAGGGGATCTTCGACCAGTTTGGCGACGTTTTTCATCGCCTTGATCAAATCGCCTTCGGTATAAGGCTTGGGCGGTTGCGTCCACAGATCCTTGAACTTCACCTCCGCGACAGCGCATTCAGCCCCTTGGCTCAATGTCGGCAAGGTTTGCGGCGCAGGCGCCTCGCGGCCCTTGGCCGGTGCCAATGCCTCGGGCAGGGCGCGTTTCCAACCGGGCTCGATGATCTGCTTGCCGACAGCGCGCAACGCTTCACCGTTGCAATCGAAGTCGGCCTGGGTGCGATCGTATTCATGATTGGGCAGGAACTGCGCCAGATAGCGCGCGCGAATCAGCGTGTAGACCGCACGGTGCTTGCCACTCAGGCGTTCGAGGTTTTTCGCGGCGGCGGTGGGAATGATGCCGTGGTGAGCGCTGACCTTGGCGTCGTTCCAGGCGCGGGAGCGTCGGTGCGGTTCAAGGTGATCATTCAATGCGTCCAGGCCGGGATCGGCCTGCCTCAACGCTGCCAGAATGCCGGGCGCCTCGCTGTGCTGACTGACCGGCAGGTAGCCGCAGTCGCTGCGGGGATAGGTAATGACTTTATGGGTTTCGTAGAGTGCCTGGGCGATGTCGAGCGTCTCCTGGGCACCGAGGCCCAGTTTCTTCGAACAGACCTCCTGCAAAGTGCCCAGGTCGAAGGGCAGGGGGCGACTTCACGCAGGCGCTCGGTACGCAGCTTGACCACCCGGGCGCTGGCCGCCTGGCTGATAGCTGCTGCGGCCTGCCGGGCCAGTTCCGGGTTCAGGCAGCGGTCCTGGTCGTCGCAAACCTCGGAAGCTGCGCGCCATTGTGCGGTGAATGGTGTGCCCTCGTGCAGCAGTTGCACGTCAATCGCCCAATAGGCGACCGGGACGAAATCGGCAATGCTGCGATCCCGATCCACCACCAGGCGCAGGGTGGGCGTTTGTACTCGACCGACCGGCAACACGCCCTGATAACCGGACTGCCTTCCCAGCAGGGTGAACAGGCGGCTCATGTTCATGCCGATCAGCCAGTCGGCCCGAGAGCGGCCCAGGGCGGAGTGGTACAGGCTGAACGTCTCGGCTCCCGGCTTGAGCGCCGCCAGCGCCTTGCGAATTGACGCGTCGTCCAGCGCCGATAACCAGAGGCGACGAATCGGCCCGCGATACCGGCAGTGTTCGACCAGCTCCCGAGCGATCATTTCGCCTTCGCGGTCGGCGTCCGTGGCGATCACCAGCTCATCGGCTTCGCCCAGCAATCGTTTGACTGCCTTGTACTGGCTGGCAGTGCGCGGCTTGACGGTCATCTTCCATTTATCAGGGATGATCGGCAGATCCGCCAGAACCCAGCGTTTGTAGCGCGCGTCGTAGGCATCCGGCGGCGCGGTTTCGAGCAAGTGGCCGATGCACCAGGTCACCGTGACATCCGTTCCCAGCCAGCAGCCATCGCCGCGACGCCGGGCGCCGAGCACGGCCGCAATATCCTTGGCCTGGGAAGGTTTTTCACAGAGGTACAGCCGCATGACCACCATCGTTGTTCAATGTCCGAGAGGTTCACAGAATGGCGGTTGACGGGCGAGGGATCAACCTTTATCTGTATGGATGTACAGCGGATGAGTTTCCGATCATTGCCCTGAGCCACTGCCATCGGGCCGAGCCCATCACCGAAGAGCCTGGAGTGAAGCTTCCGTTCGGCTGTGAAGCGTTCGTGCAGGCGTAACTTGGGTTATACCTGATAGCTGGTGATGCAGGTTTTGACGACGCCAAGCTGCCCTTTAAGAGGATGCTTGCCCTGCGCGGGCACGCGCTTTCGCACCAATCGAGTCAAGTCTTCCAAGAGGAACCCACTCCATGCCAACTCCCCCGCGGTCATAACCATTGCTGAACAACCGGGCTGTCTTCTGGTGAAATTCCACGGCATCCAGGTCGCCGCGTCCTCGCGCGCGCTGGTGCTGCTGGAGGCCAATTACCCGCCGGTGTATTACGTCCCGCGCGAAGACATCGACGAGAAGTACTTTGCCCGCACGGATCACACCAGTTATTGCCCGTACAAGGGCGATGCCAGCTATTTCAGCCTGCAGGTTCCCGGGCATGAGGGGGCCAACGCGGTATGGAGTTACGAGAAGCCCAAGGTGTCGGTGGAACAGATCAAGGATTACGTCGCGTTCTACCCGGATCAGGTGAAGTTCGAATTGCTGGACGCCGAGGTCTGATAAAACGCGTTCGGGTGATGGGTATTGCCAATGACCTGTTACAAACATGACAATGCGAGTCATTATCAGTCGCGAATAATTCCATTGTCATGTCCACCCACGAATTGTCCCTGCGCAGTGCCGTCAATGAGCTGTACTGCGAACACCATGGCTGGCTCAACAGCTGGTTGCGCAAACGGCTGGGTAACACGTTCGATGCAGCGGACCTGGCGCAGGATACGTTCGTCCGGGTGATCAGGGCGCGCAACGCGCTGGAGATCCGTGAGCCGCGCCCCTACCTGTCGATGATCGCCAAGGGCCTGCTGGTGGACCTGTTCCGGCGGCGCTCGCTGGAGCAGTCCTATCTGGAAGCGCTGGCGACCATGCCTGAATCGCAACAACCGTCGCTGGAAGAGCAGGCGATCCTGTTGCAGGCGTTGATGGAGATTGATCGGCTGCTGCAGGGCCTGGGGACGAAGGTCAAGCAGACGTTCATCCTGTCCCAGTTCGACGGCCTGACCTACCCGCAAATCGCCGAACGCCTGGGTATCAGCACCCGCACCGTGAACAATCACATGGCCAGGGCCATGGAGCACTGCTGCCTGATGCAGATTCAGTTGCAACTGACATGAGCCCTTCTGCAGAGGAGTTGAAGTCGATCAGCGCAGCTGCCCGCTGGTACGCCAGGCTTCAGTCCGGCGTAGCCACCGATGCAGAGCGAACCGCGTGGCGCGACTGGTTAAGCGCGGACCCTGCCCATCATCTGGCCTGGCAACGAATTTCAGCCGTGTGCGAGCAGATGACAAGCGTTCCCGGTGCCCTGGCATCCCCGGCCCTGCGCGGTGCCGAGCGGTCGCGTCGACACGTCTTGCGCAGTGTCCTGGTGCTGGCGTCGGCCGGGTCTCTGGGGTGGCTGGGCTGGCGTAGCGACGCTACGCAAACGCTGTTCGCCGACTTGCGCACTGCGGTGGGAGAGCGCCGTGAATGGCGGCTGGCCGATGGCAGTTCGTTGCTGCTCAATACCGCTACTTCGGTCAACGTGCGCTTCGACGGTCGCCAGCGGGTACTGGAGCTGGTGCGCGGGGAAATTCTTGTGACAACGGCTGTCGATACTTCCCGGCGTCCGTTCAAAGTGGTCACCGGACACGGCGAGGTCCTGGCGTTGGGAACGCGCTTCATCGTCCGCGCCGAAGGCTCGGGCGGTGAGGTGGCCGTGCTGGAAAAAGCCGTGGAGGTCAGTGCGCACAAAGGCAGTTCGACGGTTCGCCTGGAGGCAGGCCAACGCATGGATTTCACCCTGCGCACGCTGGGCCCGGTGCGCCGCAATGATGCGTCGGTCGGCGCCTGGCAACAGGGCAGCATCATTGCCATCGATCGCCCGTTGGCGGATCTGCTCGAAGATCTTTCGCGGTATCGCTCGGGCGTGTTGCGTTGTGATCCGCGTATTGCCGATTTGAAAGTGTCGGGGGCATTCCCGATCGACAATACGGATTTGGCGCTGGCGGCGCTGGAGAGCGGGTTTTCGTTGCGGCTCAGTCGGTACAGCCGTTATTGGGTGACGGTTTCGCGGTAGGCGCCTGCTTGCTGGCGATCGCCGCGCCATCTGAGTGCCGCTTTCGCGAGCATGCATTGCTCCCACCGAGCCGGGCTGGCCCCACTGAAAATAATTTCACAGCCCTTGCACTTTTCAGCAGCACCGTTCGGCTCATCCCTCAGTGAGATTTTATTGATGGGTTCTGGGGGAGGGTAAACATGTCTCGGGTGTACATGCCAGGTCGTCTGGCGATTGCAGTAAAAATCGGCTTGCTTGCAGCGACTACCAGCGCAGCCTGGCCAGGCGTAGCACTGGCTGCGCCGGCACACCAGCAACGCGCCGTGCAAACCTACGATATTGCTGCCGGCAGCCTCACCGAAGTGCTCAGTCGTTTTGCCAGTACGGCAGGCGCGGCCATCTCGTTTGATGCGCGTCAGACTCAAGGCTTGAGCTCTCCCGGCATCAATGGCGCGTTTGCTATCAGTGATGGCTTTGCGCGGATCCTGCACGGCAGTGGCCTGCAGGCCGAGCCCCAGGCCAACGGTACCTACGTATTGCGACCTGCACCGTCTGCCGGCTCGGCGCTGGAGCTTGGCGCCACCAACATCAATGGCCAACTGCTTGGGGCCACCACCGAGGACAGCGGCTCCTACACCACGGGCGCAATCACTATCGGCAAAGGCGAACATTCGCTCAAGGAAACACCGCAGTCGGTCACGGTGATGACCCGCAAAATGCTCGATGACCAGAACCTCAACACCATCGACCAGGTGATGGAAAAGACCCCGGGCATTACCGTCTATGACTCGACCATGGGCGGCAAGTATTTCTATTCCCGGGGCTTCCGGATGTCCGGCCAGTATCAGTACGACGGCGTGCCGCTGGACATGGGCAATCTGTATGTCCAGGCCGACAGTTTCAGCGGTGACATGGCGTATTACGATCGGGTCGAAGTGCTGCGTGGCGCTGCGGGGATGATGAAAGGCTCGGGCGGCACGGCGGGCGGCGTCAATTTCGTGCGCAAGCGTGGCACCAGCGCTGCACACACCGATATCACACTGTCTGGTGGCAGCTGGGACAACTATCGCGGCCAGGTCGACACGGCTGGCCCGTTGAACGAAGCGGGTACCCTGCGGGGGCGGGCGGTGGTGGCCGAACAGAGCCGGCACTACTCCGTCGACGATGCCAGTCGCAAGGATCAGGTCTACTACGGCGCGCTGGATTTCGACCTGAGTTCCGACACCACCCTGGGCCTGGGCGTGGCCTATGAAGACGTTGATGCCAGCCCATGCTGGGGCGGCCTGCCGCGTTACCGCGATGGCAGCGACCTGAAACTGGGGCGCTCGACCTGTCTGGATCCGTCCTGGAACACTTGGCGCAGCCAGCGCACCACGGTGTTCGGTGACGTGAAACACCAGATCAACGAGGACTGGGCGCTGAAGGTTGCCAGCGTCTACACAAAAAACACCCAGGACATCAAGTACGCCTTTGCTTCCGGCGCCGTCACCCCGGGTGTCGGTACCACCGGCATGCTGGGTAGCCTGTATGACTACGATCAGGTCGATTACGGACTCGATGCCTACGTGGATGGCAAGTTCGCTGCGTTTGGCCAGCAACACGAACTGGTTGTGGGCGTTAACGCCAGTCGATCGAAAAAAGATGATTTCTACAGCGTGGCGTTCCTGCCCCAGCGGCAGAATGTGTTCAACCCCGACAAACATATCCCGGAGCCGGATGAGAGTTACTTCATCGATAATTCCTCCCGCGGTGGCCCGGTCAACTCCGTCACCAGACAACAGGGCCTGTACTCGACCCTGCGCCTGAAGCTGGCAGATCCCCTGACGCTTGTGGTCGGCGGGCGGGTGAGCTGGTACGACTCCGACACCGACTCGGTGTTCATCAATTCGGGTACTTCCGAGCACTCAAGTACTACCGAGACCGGACAGGTCACGCCGTTCGCCGCAGTGCTGCTGGACCTCAACGAGAACCTCACGGCCTACGCCAGTTACTCCGGATATCTTCACGCCACAGGGTAACTACCGCTCCGAAGACGGATCGGCGCTCAAGCCGCTCGTGGGCCAGAGCTATGAGCTGGGGATCAAGGGCGCCTGGTTCGACGGTCGCCTGAACAGCTCGTTCAACCTGTTCCGTACCCTCCAGAAGGACCAGGCACAGACCGACTTCAACTCCTCATGCCCGTCCTCGGATGGCTACTGCTACGTCAACGCGGGCAAGGTCCGGGCCCAGGGGTTCGAGGCGGAGATCAGCGGTGAGGTGATAGAGCGGCTGCAGCTGCTTGCCGGCTATACCTACACCCAGACCAAGACTCTCGATGACATCGATACCAGCCTCAATGGCGCGGCGTTCAACAGTTACGTGCCACGCCATGTGTTGCGCATGTGGGGCGACTACGCGCTCGATGGCGTCCTTGAGCGCTTTTCGATTGGCGCTGGGGTGAACGCTCAGAGTGATAATTTCCGTGTGTCGCCGTCTTCCGGAAACAAAATCACTCAGTCGGGTTACGCGATCTGGAACGGGCGCATCGGCTACCGTATCGACGACACCTGGTCGGTGGCGCTCAATGGCAACAACCTGTTCGACAAGCGCTACTACGCAACGATCGGTACCGAGGCGTTCGGCAACTACTATGGGGACCCGCGCAATCTCATGTTGTCGGTGAAAGCGAGTTTCTAAGAGGCACAACTGTAGGAGCGAGCTTGCTCGCGATGGTCGTTAACGATAACGCGGGGGCCCAAACACCCCGCGGCGTCCTCTGGTTTTTCGCGAGCGAGCTCGCTCCTACAGTAGACGCAGAGACGCAGAGACGCAGAGACGCAGAGACGCAGCGACGCAGAGACGCAGAGACGCAGTAGAAATAGCCGAAGCAGTCGAATCAGTTAAACCAGGTCCGATAGCTTCTGTGCCTGGACCAACGTGGTTTCGTCGATCTGATCGATCGACGTCACCCCGGTCAGCGTCATGGCCACGCGCATTTCCCGGGCAAAGATATCCAGCATGTTTTCCACTCCGCGTTGACCGTCGGCGGCCAGCGCGTAGGCCATTGATCGTCCCAGAAGGACGCCTTTGGCACCCAGCGCGAGCATGCGCACCACGTCCAGTCCCGAGCGAATGCCCGAGTCGACCAGCACGGTCAGGTCATTCGCCACGGCTTGCACGATCGGTGGCAATGCCCGGGCGGTCGAGAGCACGCCGTCCAGTTGGCGGCCGCCATGGTTCGACACGACGATGCCGTCAGCCCCGAAGCTGACAGCGTCCCTGGCATCCTGGGGATCGAGGATGCCCTTGATGATCATCGGCCCTTGCCAGAAATCGCGTATCCACTCCAGGTCACTCCAGCTGATCGATGGGTCGAAATTATTCGCCAGCCAGCCCATGTAGTCCTCCAGGGTCACGGCCTTGCCCAGGTATCTGGAAATGTTGCCCAGGTCATGGGGACGGCCCATGAGGACCGACGTTGAAGGCCCAGTCGGGCCGGGTCATGGCTTGCAGCATGCGCCGTGACGAAGCGTACGGACCGGACATCCCCGAATGCGCATCGCGATAACGCGCGCCGGGCGTTGGCATGTCCACGGTGAACACCAGGTTCCTCACGCCGGCCGCCTTGGCGCGCTCGAGCGCGTTTTTCATGAAACCGCGGTCCTTGAGCACGTACAGCTGGAACCAGATCGGTTGCTGGCTCTGGGCGACGACTTCCTCGATCGAACACACCGAGACCGTCGAAAGGCACAAGGGAATGCCTTTGTTCTGCGCAGCCCTGACGGCCTGGACTTCACCCCGGCGGGCAAACATGCCCGTCAGGCCGACCGGCGCCAACACGATCGGCATCGCGAGTTTCTGTTCGAACAGGGTGGTCTCCAGGCTCAAGGTCTCGACGTTTTTCAGGATCCGCTGGCGCAGGCTGATGCCGCTAAGATCGGCGCTGTTGGCCCGCAACGTATGCTCTGCATAGGCCCCGCCGTCGATGTAATCGAACAAAAAGCGCGGGAGTTTGCGCCGCGCCGCCTCGCGATAGTCGGATGCAGATGAAATGATCATGAAGACGCTGCCTCGGTCTGGTGATTGCGATGACCCATGTGCTCAGGTTAACGAAAACGCCCCGCGTGTGCGGGGCGTTTTTTCGTCTGCTGTCAGTTGGTGTCCAGGTCGACGTTTTCGTCTCACGCAAACAGATCAAGCCGACCACCAGGCTCACCCCGGTGATCAGCACCGGGTACCAGAGCCCATAGAAAATATCCCCGGTGTAGACCACCAGCGCGAACGACACCGTCGGCAGGAAGCCACCGAACCAGCCGTTGCCGATGTGATAGGGCAGGGACATCGAGGTGTAGCGGATGCGCGTCGGGAACAGCTCGACCATCAACGCTGCCAGTGGGCCGTAGCACATGGCGGAGATGATGATCAGCCCGACGATCAATGCCACGATCATCGGTTTGTTGATCAGCTGGGTGTCTGCCTGTGACGGATAACCGGCCAGGGTGATCGCACCGCGCAGGGCGGCTTCGTCATAGCCGTCGATCTTCACGTCGCCGACGCTGACCTGTACGGCGCTACCCGCAGGGGCGGCGGCGCTGCTGTAGGGCAGGCCTTGCTTGACGAGGAAGGTCTTGACCTTGTCGCACGGGCTGTCGAATTTCGCTTTGCCCACTGGATCGAACTGGAAGGTGCAGGTGGCCGGGTCGGCCAGTACCGTAATCGGCGCTTGTTGGCTGGCCAGGTCAATGGCCGGGTTGGCGTAGTGCGCCAGGGATTTGAAGATCGGGAAGTACAGGACCGTGGCCAGCAGCAGGCCGAGCATCAGCACCGGTTTGCGCCCGACCTTGTCCGACAGCCAGCCAAAGAAGATGAAGAACGGCGCGCCGATAATCACGCTGATGATCAGCAGTGTGTTGGCCACCGCCGGATCCATTTTCAGGAACTGGGTGAGGAAGAACAGCACGTAAAACTGCGCGGCGTAGAAGGTCACCGCTTGCCCGGCATTGATGCTGAACAGCGCGATCAGCACGACTTTGAGGTTTTCCCATTTGCCGAACGATTCGCGGATCGGCGCCTTCGAGGTTTTGCCTTCCTCTTTCATTTTCACGAATGAGGGGGACTCGTGCAGGCTCAGGCGAATCCAGGTGGAAATCCCCAGCAGCACGATGGAAAACAGGAACGGGATTCGCCAGCCCCAGACTTCGAATTGGTCGCCGGTGAAGTAGCGGCACCCCAGTACCACCAGCAGCGACAGCAGCAGGCCGAGGGTTGCGGTGGACTGGATCCAGCTGGTGTGGAAGCCGCGCTTGCCGATCGGTGCGTGTTCCGCCACGTAGGTCGCCGCGCCGCCGTATTCACCGCCCAGGGCCAGGCCCTGGAGCATGCGCAGCACCACCAGGATGATGGGCGCGGCAATGCCGATACTGGCGTAGGTGGGCAGCAGGCCGACGCAGAAGGTCGCCACGCCCATCAGCACGATCGTCGCCAGGAAGGTGTACTTGCGCCCGATCATGTCCCCCAGTCGGCCGAACACCAGCGCGCCGAACGGCCGCACGATGAAGCCTGCCGCGAAGGCCATCAGGGCAAAGATGAACGCCGTGGTGTCATTGACCCCCGAAAAAACTGCTTGCTGATCACTGCGGCGAGCGCGCCGTAGAGAAAAAGTCGTACCACTCGAAGACCGTTCCAAGTGACGAGGCGAAGATGACCTTGCGGGTGTCGTGACCGATCTCGGCGCGGCCCACGGTCTCCAGCGGCTGAACATGTTCTGACATATCGGTATCCCTTACAGTGATTGTTGTTTTTGTTCCACTGTCGGCGCCTGCCTTGTGGGCGGGTGCCGGTACTTCGATGTAGGTAGTGCGTGCGCGGGGGTTTCAGGTGGTGGTGACCCGTTCCTTTGGCGTGGTGGTGCTCCTTAAGGTTGGATTGAGGATCAACTCTGCGGCCTTTTCCGCAATCATCAGCGTAGGCGAACAGGTGTTGCCCGAGGTGATTCTTGGCATGATCGAAGCGTCGGCAATCCGCAGACCGGGAATGCCGTGGACTTTGAGCTGCGCGTCGACCACCGCGTCCCGATCGTTGCCCATGCGGCAGGTACCCACCGGGTGAAAAATCGTCGTGCCGATGCGCGCGGCCGCTTCGTGCAGTTCTTCCTCGCTTTGCAAACTGTCCCCGGGCAGATATTCCACCGGGTTGAAGCGGGCGAGGGCGGGGGCCGACACGATGCGCCGGGTCAGGCGAATGGCATCCGCCGCGACCCGCAGGTCTTGCGGATGACTCAGGTAGTTGGGCTGGATCAATGGCGCGTCCTGGGCATTGGCGCTGCGGATTTCCACGCGACCACGACTTTGGGGGCGCAAATCACACACCGACGCAGTGAAGGCGGGAAAGGCATGCAACGGCTCGCCGAAGCGCTCCAGCGACAGCGGCTGCACGTGGTACTCGAGGTTGGCCGAGGTCTGCTCCGGCCCCGACCGGGCAAAAGCGCCCAGCTGGCTCGGCGCCATCGACAGCGGCCCGCTGCGGTTGTAAAGGTAACGCAGGCCCATGCCCATTTTGCCCCACACGCTGCCGGCGATCTGGTTCAGGGTGCGGGCATTTTCCAGCTTGTAGATCAGTCGCAGTTGCAGGTGATCCTGCAGGTTGCCGCCAACCCCCGGTAGTTCATGGGCCACACCGATGCCGAGTGATTGCAGGAGTGGGCGAGGGCCGATGCCCGAGCGTTGCAGGATACTTGGCGAGCCGACGGCGCCTGCGCACAGGATGATTTCCCGGCGAGCCCTGAAGGTTCTCGGTTGGCCCTGGCAGCGGCTGATGACCGCCGAGGCGCGGCCATTGTCCAGTTGTACGCGATCGACTTCGACGTCAGTCAGTACCGTGAGATTGGGCCGGTGCCGCACGGGCTTGAGAAACGCCTTGGCCGCATTCCAGCGAACCCCGGCTTTCTGGTTGACCTGGAAATACCCGCAGCCTTCGTTATCGCCCTGGTTGAAGTCATCGACGCTGGCAATTCCGCGCTGTTCGGCGGCGCTACGGAACGCGTCCAGAATCGGCCAGGACAGGCGCTGGCGTTCGATCCGCCATTCCCCGGCAGCGCCATGAAACTGCGAGTCGCCGGCAAAGTGGTCTTCACTTTTCCTGAACAGCGGCAACACCTGGTCCCAACCCCAGCCGGGGTTGCCGTCGGCGGCCCAGCTGTCGTAATCGCCGGCCTGGCCGCGCATGTAGATCATGCCATTGATCGAGGAGCAGCCGCCCAGCACCTTGCCCCGCGGATAGCTCAGGGCACGCCCTTGCAGGCCGGGTTGCGCCTCGGTCTTGAAGCACCAGTCGGTACGCGGGTTGCCGATGCAGAACAGGTAGCCCACCGGAATGTGAATCCACGCATAGTTATCGCGACCGCCCGCTTCGAGCAGCAAGACCCGATGCTGCGGGTTGGCCGAGAGTCTATTGGCCAGCAAACAACCGGCCGGACCGGCCCCGACTACTACATAGTCGTATTCATCAAGGGAAGTCGGCATCCCTGACCTCGTATTGTTGTTCTTGTTGTCAGTCATCCTAGTTGTTAGCTTTCGTTTAAAGAATGTTAATTTTTGCGCAGCCGCTGTGCGTTTTTAAACAGTGCGGCCTTGGGGACGATCGATGTTCGACTGGAATGACCTGCGGTTTTTCTTGAACTCCAGCGCAGCGGGCGCTTGCTCACCGCCGCGCGTCGTTTGAACACCACCCATGCCACCGTCGCCCGGCATATCGAAGCCATCGAAAAAAGCCTGGGGACCGCGCTGTTCGTCCAGCATGCCCAGGGTTACCAGATGACGCCTGCTGGGGAGGCGCTGCTCAAACATGCTGAGGCGATGGAAAACGTTGCGTTGCTGGCACAGGAAGAGATCACCCAATCCACCGCGCCGCTGGGCAAGATTCGTGTCGGCGTCACCGAAGGGCTGGGCATCAAGTTTCTTGCCAGTCGCATGATCGGCTTGTTCGAACGCTATCCGGGACTGGAAGTGGAACTGGTCGCGGTGCCGCGTTTTGTCAGCATCCTCAACCGTGAGGCGGAAATCAGCATTCATCTGGAGCGGCCGGCGGCGGACATGCTGGTGACGCGCAAACTCACGGATTACCGCCTCGCGCTGTATGCCAGTCAGGCCTATCTGGATAAAGCACCGTCGCTGCAAAGCCGTGAAGACCTTGGCCGGCATGCCTGGATCGGGTATGTGGATGATTTGCTGTTCAGTCAGGAGTTGATGTTTCTCAACAGTTTCTGCCGCAATCCTCGCGTGGTGTTCCATAGCACCAGCGTCATCGCCCAGCAGGAGGCCGCGCGGTCGGGTTTGGGCATTGCGGTGCTGCCTTGCTACATGGCCGCGTCGGATCCGCAACTGGTGCCGCTGCTGCCAGATGAAAGCATCGAGCGCAGCTACTGGATCAGCACTCGGCGCGAGTTGCACAAATCGGTGCGACTGCGGGTGGTCTGGGATTATGTGGTGGGGCTGTGTGAAAGCGAGCAGGAGCTGTTGCTGGGCACGGATCAAGCTGCACTGTAGGAGCGAGCTTGCTCGCGATGGTCTTAAGGTCGCGGCGGGTCACCTGTTGCCCCGCGTTCTTGCGTACCTCCATCGCGAGCAAGGGATGGGTATTTCACGGGAGGATTTCGAAGGCCGTTGTGGCCAACCGCTCGCCGTTCACCATCACATGCACCGCGTGCTTGCCCGCGTAATGGCGGCGGGTGGTGAGCTCCTTGATCTGCTGGCTGCGCGCCACTCGTTCGCAAGCCTTGCCCGGCAGGGTCAGCGCCTTGAGCTTGAACACCTTAGCCGAGGTGCTGCCATTGCCCTTGACGTAGTCGATCGCATAATCGATCACCAGCCGCTGGCCGTGCTCGACCGTGGATTGCACGGCAAACGACAGCGTGATCTTCTCCCCAAGCGTAATGACTGGCGGCTCAACCCGAACGTCCGTGATCTGGACTTCGGCCTTGCCGCCTGCGCCGATGATCGCCAGTGCCCGTCGGTTGCCTTGCTTGATCAGGCTGCGCAGGGCGTGCTTGGCGATCCAGGCAGTGTGCCGGTTCTCCAGCGACCAGCCTTCGATCAGGTCCAGCACCCAGTCGGGATGCTCCTTGGTGATGTCGTTCAAATGATTGGCCACGGACTTGCGCACGTACAGGCTGTCGTCGGCCTTGAGGTTGTCGAGGATCGCCGCGGCCAGGCCCGGATCAGCCTGGATCCGCTCCAGCCGGAAAGACCAGGGCAGTCGCGGCCGGCTGCCTTCGCTTGCCAGGCGGCGGACGTGTTCGTTGTCATCCAGCGACCACTGGTGCATGACCGCCAGGGTGCGCTCGAAATCGCTGCGCAGGAAATATCGGATTGCAAACTCCGATGAACCAAACACGGTGAAGTATTTGAGCGCGGCCATCGACTCTTCGAACGCATGGCTGCCATAGGTCGCGACATAATGCGGCAATGAAATGCTGACGAAACCGCTGTTCAACCGAGGCGCCAAGGCCCGCAGCACGCCGAGGGTTTCCTCGTAGCTCAACGGCAGCACCGCATGCAGGCATTCACTGACCCGGGCCATGCGCTGCATGATCGACAATTCGGCGAGGCCTTCATTGGCCATCTTCATGAATGCCTTGGCATTGAACTCGGGATACACCGCGCTCATCTCGGTCGCGATGATGCCGGAGGCGCTCGGCGTTGAAGATTTCCTTGAGCGCAGGAGCGGGTTGATCAGCAGCCATTGTGGGTTCCTTAGGTTGTGTGAGCTGCCTGGGGTAACGGCCCACCCTGTACTGAAGCAATCAGACCTTGCCCAGTTTTTCCTCTTCCAGCTGATCGGACTCAAATAGCTTCGCCAGTTCCGCCCGGGCTTCCTGCGCCGTCTGCAGCACTTTGGCCTCATCGTCATAAATCGCATGCTGGGCTTCCAGCACCTGTTCATCGTGATGCTTGAAGCGTTTGATGCGGGCGTCGGCCTGGGCCTGGGTCAGGCCCAACCCTACCAGCGTGCGGCGGCTCATTTCCAGGCTCGAATAGTAGGTTTCCCGAATCGCCTCGGCTCCCAGGTCCACCAGGCGGTGCACATGCTGGCGGTTACGGGCGCGGGCGATGATCTTGATGTGCGGGTAAAGCTTGTGCACCACCTCGGCAGTCTTGATGTTGGTGTCAGGGTCATCGGTGGCAATCACAAAATATTCCGCCTGTTCGACCTTGGCGGCGCTGAGGATTTCCGGGCGCATAGGATCGCCGTAGAACACCGGCACGCCGCCAAAACTGCGAGACAATTCGATGGTTTCCACTGAAGTGTCGAGGGCGACGAACTTGATGTTCTGCGCCCGCAGGATCCGCGCGACGATCTGCCCCATGCGGCCCATGCCGGCGATCACTACTCGCGGGGCATCGGTGTCGATCTCACGAAACTTCTCCGGCACCACCACCGGCTGCACCTTCGGGCTCACCAGGCGTGCGCACACCAGCAACAGCAGCGGGGTCACAGCCATGGACAAGGTGATGGTCAACACCAGCAAATCGTAAAGGCGCGGCTCGAACAGGCCCTGGTCGCGGCCGATCTTGAACACGACAAAGGCGAATTCACCGCCCGCTGCCAGCACGATACCCAGGCGAATCGCACTGACCTTGCCCAGGCCACCGGCCAGCCGCCCGACAACAAACAGCAGCGGCAACTTGATGGCGATCAGCAACAGGGTCAGGCCCAGCACGGTGATGGGTGCACTCAGCAGCAGGCTCAGGTTGGCGCCCATGCCGACGCTGATGAAAAACAGGCCCAACAGCAAACCCTTGAACGGTTCGATCTGCGCTTCGAGTTCATGACGGTACTCGGAGTCCGCCAGCAGCAGCCCGGCGAGAAACGCCCCCAAGGCCATCGACACGCCCACCAGGTCCATCAGCCACGCCGTGCCGATCACCACCAACAACGCGGTGGCGGTGGACACTTCCGGCAGCCCCGTCCTGGCCACCACGCGAAACACCGGCCGCAACAGGTAGCGCCCGCCGATCACCACCACGGCGATACTGCCCAGCACCCGCAACCCATGATTGACATCTTCGGCTGCAGTGGAGGTGTGGTCGCCTCCCGCCAGCAGCGGCACCATGGCGATCAGCGGGATCGCCGCGATGTCCTGGAACAGCAGGATCGCAAAGGCCAGTCGGCCGTGGGGGCTGGTCAGTTCCTTGCGCTCGGCGAGGCTCTGCAGGCCGAAGGCGGTGGAGGACAGGGCGAGGCCCAGACCCAGCACGATGGCACTGTTGAGCGGCTGGCCGAACATGAACAAGGCGGTCACGCCAATCACCGAGCCGGTCAGCAGGACCTGTGCAAGGCCGACGCCAAACACGGATTTGCGCATCACCCACAACCGTCTCGGTGATAACTCCAG
>NZ_JAEKEG010000026.1 GCF_016651255.1 Pseudomonas sp. TH10 | reverse complement strand
AGAAGAACAGCTCTGGTTGTCCCGCGGAGTGAGTTCGGTACCGACCGTGGTCTTCAACGGTCAATACGCGATCAGCGGCGGACAACCTGTGGAGACGTTCGTGGGTGCAATTCGGCAGATCATGAGTGAAGCCAAGGGCGGCACGGTGCATCAGTAGCTCAGGTCTGAAAGCGCACCCACACGCCGACCAGCACGGTGGCCGCAATCAGCCAGGCCACCGCTGCCACCGCCAGTGAGGCTTCCAGCCGCATCTTGTCGACCATCACGTACAACGTGGCCAGGTAGATGAAGTACGGGATGATCGACCACATGCCAAACACGATGGTGGTCTTCAGATCATCCAGCGATCGGCCTTTGCCGACGATGTAATGCGCGATCAGGGCAAAGGTCGGGAACAGGGGTACCAGCCCGGCGATGTAATAGTTTTTGGTCCTGGCCAGCGCGGCGAGGATCAGCACCACCGCCGCGCCCAGGCTCGCTTTTAGAATCAGATCCATCAGTGGCTCAACCCGTATTTTTTCACTTTGTCGAAGAGCGTGGTCTTGGCCATTCCAAGTTCCTGGCTCGCCTGGGTCAGATTGCCGCCGCTGCGCTGCAACGCATCCACCAGCAAATTGCGCTCGAAGGCTTCGACCGCTTCGGCGAACGCCAGGCCCTGATTGCCGCCGCTGGCGCCGGATTTCTTGAAGGCCGGCAGGCCGAGGGCGAAGCGCTCGGCGACGTTGCGCAATTCGCGCACATTCCCCGGCCAGTCATGGCTCATCAGGTTCGACAGGGTCTGGTTGTCCAGGTCCGGCACCGCGCGGTCGAAGCGCAGGGAGGACTGCTGCAGGAAATGCTCGAACAGTTGCAGGATATCCTCGCGGCGTTCTCGCAGCGGTGGCAGTTCCAGTGTGACCACATTGAGTCGGTAATACAGGTCGCTGCGGAACTCACCCGCTTTGCTCGATTCGTCCAGGTCGGATTTGGTCGCGGCGATCACCCGGCAGTCCACTGCCACGCTCTGGTTCGAACCGAGGCGCTCCAGGGTCCGTTCCTGCAGAACCCGCAGCAGTTTGATCTGCAAGGGCAGCGGCATGCTTTCCACTTCGTCGAGGAACAGCGTGCCGCCGTCGGCGTGTTCAATCTTGCCGATCCGGCGTTTGCCAGCGCCGGTAAAGGCGTTGGCTTCGTGGCCGAAAATTTCACTTTCGAAAAGGTTTTCCGGCAGACCGCCGCAGTTCAGTGCGACGAACTGCCTGGCATGGCGCCGGCTGAAATCGTGCAGGCAACGCGCGACCAGCTCTTTGCCGGTGCCGGTTTCACCTTCTATCAACACGTTAGCCGAAGTGTCGGCGACGTTGGTGATCAGCTCGCGCAGGTTCTGCATCGCCGGCGAACGGCCGATGATGCGTCCTTCAAGGGAATCACGCTCGGCCAGTTGCCGACGCAACGACGACACTTCGCGAGCCAGGCTGCGTTGCTCCAGCGCGCGCCGTGCGACATCGACCAGACGTTCCGGTGAGAACGGTTTTTCCATGAAGTCGTAGGCGCCTTTCTGCATCGCGCCTACGGCCATGGAAATGTCGCCGTGGCCGGTGATCAACACCACCGGCAGGCTGCGATCGCGTTGCTTGAGACGCGTCAGCAGTTCCAGGCCATCGATGCCCGGCAGGCGAATGTCACTGATGACGATGCCGGCAAAGTTGTCGCCGACCTTCTCCAGCGCCTCCTCGGCACTGCCGACGCCGACGCAGGGAATGTCTTCAAGGGTCAGCGCCTGTTGGCAGCCGAGGAGCACATGGGGGTCGTCTTCGACGATCAGCACACTAAGGTCGGGGTTCATATTGGCTCGGCAGGAGTAGGGCTTACCAACGGTAAACTGAGGACGAAGGTGGTGCCACCGCTGGCCGGGTGTTCGACACCCAGGTGCCCGCCAGTGGCGGCGGCCAGGCTGGCGGACAGGGTCAGGCCGAGGCCCAGGCCCTGTTCGCCAGGTTTGGTGGTGAAGAAGGGTTCGAACAGATGTTTGCGCGCTTCGGCGTCGATGCCATGGCCATTGTCACGCACCCGCAGGCGATATTTGCCATCGTGGGGTTCACCCTCCAGCCACAGTTGCGGCAGGGGTTGGGCCTGCATGGCATCCAGGGCATTACCGATCAGGTTGACCAGAATCTGCTCAAGGCGCGTCTGGTCGATCTGCACCTGGACATCGGCGAATTCGCGGTGCAGCTGCAAGTGCGCACTTTCCAGACGGGCACCGAGCAGTTGCAGCGCAGCCTCTACTCGCCTTGCCGAGGCTCGCCTGGCCCTTGTCGTCACCACGACGGGCGAAGGAACGCAGGCTGGCGGTGATCCGGCCCATGCGATCGATCAGCTCGTTGATGGTCTTGAGGTTGGTACTGGCGACGTCGAGCTGACCGCGCTCCAGAAAGCGCACCGTATTGCCGGACAAGGTCCGCAGGGCGGCGAGCGGCTGGTTCAGTTCGTGAGCAATGCTGGTGGACATCTGGCCAATCGCCGCCAGTTTGCCAGCCTGTACCAGTTCATCCTGGGCCCTGCGCAACGTCTCTTCAGCCTGGCGCCGTTCGCGGATCTGGCCCTTGAGTCGTTCATTGCTGGCACGCAGGTCACTGGTGCGTTCGGTAATCCGACGCTCGAGTTGATTGTTCGCTTCCTGCAGGGCCTCCCGGGCGGCAAGGCGGGTAGCGATGACCTTGCGCCGTTCGTTCCAGGCTATCAGCAGGAACGCCACGAGGGCGAACGCGACAGCCACCAGGATCCCCTGGTTGATCGCTTCACGGCGCAAGTCCTGCAGGGGCGTGAGCAGGGTGAAATTCCACGGTGTATCACTCAGCGGCCGGGTCTGCGCCAGATAGCTGATGTCGTCTTCGTCCGACTGCACTTCGCTGTTGGCCGGAAACGTCAGTTTCTCCACGCCTTCGGACAACGTTTCGCGGGCCAGCGGTTGCAGTTCGTTGAGCGGAAACCAGTAGTACTGCAGGCTGCGGGCGAGTTTTTCTTTGGTTTCGTCGCTCAACGGGATGACCGACTTGAGCCGCCGTGCCGGGTCGCTGGACAGAATGATGATGCCGTTTTCATCACTGACGAAGGCTTCCAGGCGAGCGCGCTGCCAGCGTTCTTCCATGGCTTCCAGCCTCACCTTGACCACCGCGACGCCGATGATCTTGCCCTGTTCCTCAAGGCCGTGGGCCAGGTAATAACCCGGTTCGCCGTTGGTGCTGCCAATTCCGTAGAAGCGCCCCGGCTGACCGCGCACGGCGTTCTGGAAATAGGCGCGAAAGGACAGGTCTTCACCGAGGTAACTGTCGACATCGCGCCAGTTGCTGGTGGCCATGACGCGGCCGGTGGTGTCCATCACATAGATGGCCCGGCTGCGGCTGCGCCGATTCAGGCCTTCGAGGTATTCATTGACCGTCTGCCGGTGCTCCGGGGTCGGGTCGGCCAGCAACTGCGGCACACTCGTTTCGAGTTCCAGCAGGCTGGGCAGGTAGGTGTATTTGCTGATCTCGCTTTCGACCGCGCGGGCGTTCAGTTCAAGCTGGCGCTGGCCGTTTTCACTGAGGCTGCGAATGCCAAAGTGTTCACTGATCAAGAAGCCGGCATAACCCAATCCGACCATCAGGATGATAATCAGCGGCGGCAGGAACAAATGACGAATCAGACGGGGCTTCACGGCAAGTGATGGCGGCGCGGCGCGATAGAGATTGGGGTCGCATTTCATCACAGATGCCTTGGGTCAACCACAACACAAATCTTGAAACCGCCATCGTCCCCTGTAGGAGCGAGCTTGCTCGCGATGGTCGTCAACGATGGCGCGTTCATTCTGGATGTACGCGAGGTCTTTGAGTTCATCGCGAGCAAGCTCGCTCCTACAGGAGAGGGCGTGCGGCTTTTAGTGCTGCAGGATTTTCTCGAGGAAGTGCTGCGCGCGTTCGGAGCGGGCTTTGATGTCGCCGAAGAATTCCTCTTTCGGGCAGTCTTCGATGATCTTGCCGGCGTCCATGAAAATCACCCGGTCGGCCACTTTGCGCGCAAAGCCCATTTCGTGGGTCACGCACATCATGGTCATGCCTTCGTGGGCCAGTTGCACCATCACGTCGAGCACTTCGTTGACCATCTCGGGGTCGAGCGCAGAAGTCGGTTCGTCGAACAGCATGACGATCGGGTCCATTGCCAGCGCACGGGCAATCGCCACACGCTGTTGCTGACCACCGGACAGTTGCCCCGGATGCTTGTGGGCATGCGCCGACAGGCCTACGCGCTCAAGCAGTTGCAGACCTTTCTTGGTCGCCTCTTCCTTGCTGCGGCCCAACACCTTGATCTGCGCGATGGTCAGGTTTTCGGTGATGGTCAGGTGCGGGAACAGCTCGAAATGCTGGAACACCATGCCGACGCGCGAACGCAGTTTCGGCAGGTTGGTTTTCGGGTCGGCAATCGAGGTGCCGTCGACGACGATGTCGCCTTTCTGGAACGGCTCCAGCGCGTTGACGCATTTGATCAGGGTCGATTTGCCCGAACCGGACGGGCCGCAGACCACGATCACTTCGCCTTTTTTGACCTCGGTGCTGCAATCAGTCAGTACCTGGAAGTCGCCATACCACTTGTTGATGTTCTTGATAGAGATCATACGGCAAACCTTTTTTGCAGACGCTTGACCAGCAGCGAGGCGGCAAAGCTGATTGTGAAGTACACGAGACCTGCGAAGATCAGGAACTCATTCGAGCGGCCAATGATGTCGCCACTGGCGCGCGAGGCGTTGAGGAAGTCGACCAGGCCCACGGTATAAACCAGCGAGGTGTCCTGGAACAAAATGATGCTCTGCTGCAACAACAGCGGGGTCATCTTGCGGAACGCCTGCGGCAGGATGATCAGACGCATCATCTGGCCGTAGCTCATGCCCAGCGCTTGGGCTGCGCCCATCTGGCCCTTGGGAATCGACTGCACGCCAGCCCGGACGATTTCGCAGAAATACGCTGCTTCGAACATCATGAACGCCACGATGCACGAGGTGAACGCACCAATCGGGGTGTCTTCGCCGGTGATCCAGCGCAGCACGAACGGTACTGCCAGATAGAACCAGGTGATCACCAGCAGCAACGGGATCGAGCGGAAATAGTTGACGTACGCGCCGGCCAGTCTGGACAGCAGTTTGTTATGCGACAGACGACACAGCGCGAGAATGGTGCCGAGAATAATCCCGCCGACCACGCCCATGGCCATCAGCTTGAGGGTCATCACCATGCCATTCCACAAACCGGGAATGGCCGGGACGATGCCACTGAAATCGAATTCCATTATTTACCCCCCACGGAGATCAGGCCGGGCACGGAAACTTTCTTCTCGACCACGCGCATCAGCAGCATCAGGCTCATGTTCAGGGTGAAGTAGATCAGGGTCGCCAGGGTGAAGGCTTCGAACAGGTTGGCCGAGAACTCGGCAGTCTGTTTGGTTTGCGCAAGCAATTCCATCAGACCGATCAGCGAGGCCACGGAGGAGTTTTTGAACACGTTCAAAAATTCCGAGGTAAGCGGCGGAATGATGATCCGGTAGGCCTGGGGCAGTAGCACGTTCCAGTAGATCTGCGGCAACTTGAAGCCCATGGCGCGAGCAGCGGCCTCCTGGCCACGGGGCAATGCCTGGATGCCGGTACGCACTTGTTCGCAGACCCGTGCGGCGGTGAACAGGCCAAGGCACACCACGACGCTTAGGAAGGCCGAAGTGGTCGGGTTGAGGTCCTGCTTGTACCAGTCCTGCAGGTTCTGCGGCAGCAGGTCCGGCACCAGGAAGTACCAGATGAACAGCTGCACCAGCAGTGGCACGTTACGGAAAAGTTCGACGTAGCAGGTCGCGATGCCCGATACGAAGCGGTTCGGTACGGTGCGCATGACACCCAGGATCGAGCCCAGTGTCAGGGCAATGATCCATGCCACGATGGCGATGGCGATGGTCCAGCCCAGACCGGTGAGGTACCAGTCGAGATAGATCTCGCTGCCCACGCCGGTGGACTTGAAGAACACGCCCCAGTCCCAGTTGTAATTCATTAGGGTCTCCCCTCGATTCGATCGATGTACAAGTGCCCGCCTGGGGAAGATCCATTCCCACCTGATCTTGAGGATCAGGCACACGCGATCGGCTCGACAGCCACCGTTTCGAGTGTTTCCAAAAAGTACCAGCAGGGAGTGACAAGCTCCTGAAAGGGCGGCGCCCCTTCAGGAGATAAGGTTAGTCAGAAATCAGGCTTTCTTGTCGTCGGCCGCTTTGTCGGTCGGCTCGGCGATCAGCTTCTTGAGCTCGTCGCTCATCGGGAAGTTCAGGTTCAGGCCTTTTGGCGGAATCGGCTGCATGAACCATTTTTCGTAGATCTTGTTGATCGCGCCCGACTTGTAGGTCGCCACGATGGCGTCATCGACAGCCTTTTTGAACGGCTCGTCGCCTTTGCGCACCATGCAGCCGTAGATTTCATAGGACTGAGGAGTACCGGTCACGGCCCAGTCATCAGCCTTTTTGGCTTTGGCAGCTTCGCCAGCCAGCAGGGCGTCGTCCATCATGAACGCAACGGCACGACCCGATTCCAGCATCTGGAAGGACTCACCGTGGTCTTTGGCGGAAATGACGTTCATGCCCATCTGCTTGTCGGCATTCATCGCCTTGAGGATGCGCTCGGACGTGGTGCCGGCGGTGGTCACGACGTTCTTGCCTTTCAGGTCATCGAAATCCTTGTACTTGGAGTCTTTCTTGGACAGAAGACGGGTACCGATTTCGAAGATGCCAACGGAGAAGTCAACTTGTTGCTGACGCTCGACGTTGTTGGTGGTGGAACCGCACTCGACGTCCACGGTGCCGTTCTGCACCAGCGGGATACGGGTTTGCGAGGTTACCAGGTTGTATTTGACCTGCAGGTTTGGCAGGTCGAGGTCTTTCTTGATCGCTTCGACGATGGCCAGCTGGATGTCGTGGGAGTAGCCGACCGGTTTGCCGGACGCATCAGCGATGTAGGAAAAAGGAATAGAGGCGTCGCGATGACCCAGAGTGATGGTGTTCGACTCTTTGATCTTCTTCAGGGTGCCGGTGAGTTCGGCGGCGAAAACTGGCGTGCTGATCAGAGCGGCAGCAATGGCTGCGCCCAGGATATGGGGAACGATGCGCATCAAATTTTCCTCGAATTGTTTTTTTTATGGAGCCAGTTCGTCGGCCCTTTTGTGCTTCGAATGCCTGACGGCTCCTGAAGTGTTGGCACAGCAGGCATTCGTCGAGAGAGTGTAGAGCATGAGTCGTGCCAGACCAGTCTGATGTAGTTAAGTCGATGATTTATAACGTTATTAAAGTTTTGTGATGGTTTGTTTGGGCATAACTGATCCGGTTTACCGAATCGACCGGGAAGTCGCGTTCGGAAAACCGAATGCGATGCAGGGATTAGCTGTGGAGCGGGCTTGCGCAAGTGACCTGGAGTGCAGCGCAGAACGTAAAAGCCCCTGGATCTCACAATCCAGGGGCTTTGCGTACCGCCAGCTATCGATCAGGCCGCTTCAATCTTGCTGCGGTTCTGCTCGACCTTGCTCAGGTACTCCGCCAGCTTCTGTTGCTCTGCCGGGGTGGTGAACAGCCCCAGTTTGCTGCGGCGCCACAGGATGTCGTGGGCGGTGGTAGCCCATTCTTCGCTGCACAGGTAGTCCACTTCGCGGGTATAGAGCCCGCCGCCAACGTGTTCGCCCATGTCGGCAAGGGTCTCGACACCTTCGAGCATGCGCCAGGTGCGGCTGCCGTACGTGGTAGACCAGCGACGGGCAATCTCGGTTGGCACGAAGTCGAACTTGTCGCGGATCAGCGCGCTCAAGGCCTGCGGTGTGGTCATGTCTTCGCCGCCCGGCAGGGTCGCCGTCGCGGTCCAGCTCGGGCGCATCTGGGTGAAGAACGGCATCAACTGCGCCATCGCCGACTCGGCGAGTTTGCGGTAGGTGGTCAACTTGCCGCCGAACACTGACAGCAGCGGCGCTTCTTCCGTACTGCCCGACAGTGCCAGGGTGTAATCGCGGGTGACAGCCGACGGGTTGTCGGATTCGTCGTTGCACAGTGGACGTACGCCCGAGTAGCTGTGCTGAATGTCGTCGCGGCTGATTTGTTTCTTGAAGTGGGCGTTGACCACTTTCAGCAGGTAATCGGTCTCGCCTTCGGTAATCGCAACTGCCGCCGGGTCGCCGGTGTACTCGCGGTCGGTGGTGCCGATCAAAGTGAAGTGATTCAGGTAGGGAATGGTGAACACGATGCGCTGGTCTTCGTTTTGCAGAATGTGCGCGTGTTCGCCTTCGTACAGCTTCGGCACGATCAGGTGACTGCCCTGGATCAGACGGATGCCGTACGGCGATTCCATCTTCAGGTCATCACGGATGAACTTGGCGACCCATGGGCCGGCAGCATTCACCAACGCTTTGGCAGTGATCGAAAACAGGCTGCCGTCGGCACGTTCCAGGTTCAGGTGCCACAGACCTTTGGCGCGACGAGCGCTGACGCAACGGGTTTGGGTGTGCACGTGGGCGCCTTTTTCGCGGGCGGCCATGGCGTTCAATACCACCAGGCGGGCGTCGTCGACCCAGCAGTCGGAGTATTCGAAGCCTTTCTTGATTTCGCTTTTCAGTGCGCTGTCGGCGCCAAACTTGAGGCTTTTCGAACCTGGCAGTTTTTCGCGCTTGCCGAGGTTGTCATAGAGGAACAGGCCGGCACGAATCATCCACGCCGGACGCAGATGCGGACGGTGCGGTAGCACGAAACGCATTGGCTTGACGATGTGCGGCGCCTTGGCCAGCAGCACTTCGCGCTCGGCCAGCGCTTCACGTACCAGACGGAATTCGTAATGTTCGAGGTAGCGCAGGCCACCGTGGATCAGCTTGCTGCTGGCCGACGAGGTGTGGCTGGCCAGATCGTCCTTTTCGCAAAGGAACACCGAAAGACCGCGACCGGCGGCATCCGCTGCGATCCCGACACCATTGATCCCGCCACCGATCACGGCGATATCGTAGATCTCGGAGAGTGGGGGCGTACGCAAGGTAGAGGTGGACATCGGCTGGCCTCGGGCTCTTTTGATTTTCTATATTGGAAATCGAACATTAATGTTCATTTGCGAAAATGGTAGCCCATAAAGACGCGCACAGCCAGTCGCGTTCGATTGAAAAAACTCATCGAAGATCAAAAAAAGGAAAATTTTCGAACATGGGATACGCTTAATGGCGCGAGAGATGTGTTGTTTGAGTGATCGCTTTCGCTACCAGGCTCGCCCCCACAGTTTGAAATGCATTCCAGTGTGGGAGCGAGCCTGCTCGCGAAAGCGTCGGTACAGCCAATGAAGATAAGAAGGGTTAAACGACTTCGAGGCGAATCTTGTGCTGGCTCAACAATTGCGCCAGCGCCGGCACCGGCTGCTGATCGGTCACGAGGCAATCAATCAGACTGATCGGCCCCAGCCGAATCATCGCATTACGTCCGAACTTGCTCGAGTCCGCCGCCAGAATCACCTGCCGTGCATTGGCAATGATCGCCTGTGAAACCCGTACTTCCTGATAATCGAAGTCGAGCAGACTGCCGTCTTCATCAATCCCGCTAATCCCGACCAGTGCGAAATCAACCTTGAACTGATTAATGAAATCCACGCTGGCCTGACCGACCACGCCGCCGTCTCGGCGCACATTGCCGCCGGTCAGCAGCACGTCGAAGTCATCCTTGGCGCTGAGCATCGAGGCCACGTGCAGGTTGTTGGTGATGATCTTCAGGTGGCTGTGGTTGAGCAGGGCGCGGGCAATCGACTCGGTAGTGGTACCGATGTTGATGAACAGCGAGGCGTGGTCGGGGATTTGTGCGGCAATTGCTTCGCCAATGCGTTGTTTTTCATCGCGCATCTGATCGGCGCGCATCGCATAGGCGGTGTTTTCGACGCTGGAATCATAGGCGGCGCCGCCATGGTAGCGACGCAGCAGATTGGCTTCCGCGAGTTGATTGATGTCGCGGCGGATGGTTTGCGGGGTAACAACGAACAGCGTGGCCATTTCCTCGATGCTCACATAGCCGCGTTCGCGGACCAGTTCGAGGATTTGCTGCTGACGGGGAGGCAGATTCATGGGGCTTCCTTTGGGCTGCCGTGCAAAATTTGCCCATGATGCCGCAGGAATCCGCTCCCGACCAGTTAGTTGCCTATCAGTCTCTGAAGGTTGGCTTATTCAGCGTCTTCACGCGCCCAGTCACGGGTACGGCTGACGGCTTTTTTCCAGCCTTTGTACAGTTTCTCTTTCTCGACTTCGTCCAGGCTCGGCTCGAACTCGCGCTCGATCACTGCCTTGCCGCGCAGTTCTTCCAGGCTGCCCCAGAAGCCGCACGCCAGACCGGCCAGATAGGCCGCACCCAGTGCTGTGGTTTCGCGCATTTGCGGGCGCTCGACCTGGGTGCCGAGGATGTCGGCCTGGAACTGCATGAGGAAGTTGTTCGCTACCGCGCCGCCGTCCACGCGCAGGGCTTTGAGGCGTTCGCCGGAGTCCTGTTGCATGGCGTCGAGGACGTCACGAGTCTGGTAGGCGATCGATTCCAGCGCGGCGCGGATGATGTGATCAACGCGCACGCCGCGAGTCAGGCCGAACAGCGCGCCACGGGCATACGGGTCCCAGTAGGGAGCGCCAAGACCGGTGAAGGCCGGCACCAGGTACACGCCATTGCTGTCCTTGACCTTGCTGGCGAAGTATTCGGTGTCGTGAGCGTCGTTGATGATCTTCAGTTCATCGCGCAGCCACTGCACGGTCGAACCGCCGTTGAATACCGCGCCTTCCAGTGCATAAGCCACTTCGCCACGCGGGCCGCAAGCGATGGTTGTGAGCATGCCGTGCTGGGATTTCACCGCTTTGTCGCCGGTGTTCATCAGCAGGAAGCAACCGGTGCCGTAGGTGTTTTTTGCCTGACCCGGCTCGACGCACATCTGGCCGAACAGTGCCGCTTGCTGGTCGCCAGCGATACCGCCGATGGCGATGCCGCTCTTGGTGCGACCATAGATTTCCGAGGAGGCTTTGACTTCCGGAAGCATCTCGCGCGGGATGTCGAGGATCTCCAGCATCTTCGAATCCCACTCCAGCGAGTGAATGTTGAAGAGCATGGTGCGCGAGGCGTTGGTGTAGTCGGTGACGTGTACTTTGCCGCCGGTGAATTTCCAGATCAGCCAGCTATCAACGGTGCCGAACAGCAGTTCGCCGTTGCGCGCACGTTCGCGGCTGCCTTCGACGTTGTCGAGGATCCACTTGAGTTTGGTGCCGGAGAAATACGGGTCGGTGACCAGGCCGGTGGTGTCACGGATGTAGTCTTCGTGGCCGTCGCGCTTGAGCTGCTGGCAGATCTCGGTGCTGCGGCGGCACTGCCAGACGATCGCGTTGTAGACCGGGCGGCCGGTGGTCTTGTCCCAGACTACGGTGGTTTCACGCTGGTTGGTGATGCCGATGGCAGCGACCTGGTCATGATGCAGACCCGCCTGGGCCAGCGCCTCAACCATCACGGCGCTCTGGGTGGCGAAGATTTCCATCGGGTCATGTTCGACCCAACCGGCTTGCGGGTAGTGCTGGGCGAATTCGCGCTGCGCGGTGCAGACCACGTTCGCATCGCGGTCGAAAATGATCGCGCGTGAGCTGGTCGTACCCTGATCGAGGGCAATGATGTAGTTCTTATTCTGAATGTCGGTCATGTCGATTGCCTTGGACGAAATAAGGGAGAGTGGGCCGTGGCGCAGGCTCGGATTGGCAGAAACCCGCGCCGGCTGTTTCAAGAAGTTCTTGGTTTGCCGTCAATGGCCGGTTCTGCATCCTTTGTAGCAGGTGTGGCGCCGGTCAGGTGACGGGCGATGAGCCCGCGATACCCGGCAGCGCCGAGGCAGGCACCGACAATCGGTGCAAAAATCGGAATCAGGAAGTACGGAATATCACGGCCGCCGGTGAAGGAAATTTCACCCCAGCCAGTAAAGAAAGTCATCAGTTTCGGACCGAAATCACGTGCCGGGTTCATCGCAAAACCGGTCAGAGGGCCCATCGAACTGCCAATCACCGCGATCAGCAAACCAATCAGCAGTGGTGCCATCGGGCCTTTCGGCAAGCCGTTGTTGTCGTCGGTCAGGGCCATGATCACGCCCATCAGGATGGCGGTGATGATCATCTCGACCAGGAACGCCTGAGCGGTGGACAGCATCGGATTCGGGAAAGTGGAGAACACCGACGCCAACTCAAGGCTGGCGGCCGAGCCACGCACCATTTGGTGAGTTTGTTCGTAATCGAAGAACAGATTGCTGTACAGCGTGTAAACCAACAGCGCACCGCAGAAGGCGCCAGCCACCTGCGAAAGAATGTAGAAGGGCAGTTTGCGCTTTTCGAAGTCGGTAAAGATGCACAGCGCGATGCTGACGGCCGGGTTCAGATGCGCGCCGGAAACGCCTGCGGTGAGGTAGATCGCCATGCTCACGCCGACGCCCCAGATGATGCTGATTTCCCACAAGCCGAAGCTGGCACCCGCGACCTTGAGCGCAGCCACACAACCGGTGCCGAAAAAGATAAGCAGGGCAGTGCCCAGAAACTCGGCCATGCATTGGCCCGAGAGCGATGGTTGCTGTAAAGCAGTTGTCATTGAAAACCTCGTTTTTTGTTGTTGTCTGGGTGCAGCGAAGGACGATTTGTAATGTATTCGTATTCGAAAAAATATAGACAAGAAACACTGCTGTCAAAGGTCGAAAGTGAACCATCAGTCATATTTCAACTATTAGTCATGTGAATGATCCTATTGTTCACCAGGCAGGAGGAATGCGGACGAGTGGTAAACCGCTGCTGCGCACCGATGAAACAGTGGCGCTATAGAGCCTTTTAGGGGGCAATGACCTAGAATCCGGCGCAGGATTTTTCTGCCACTGCCGAGCCTGGAGCTGCCATGACCCCTGCGTTGGACTTGTTGAAAAAAGTTCGTGCCGAACATCGCGTGCACAGTTACGAACATGACCCGAAGGCCGCGTCCTACGGGCTGGAGGCCGCGGAAAAACTCGCGCTGGAGCCTGCACAGGTGTTCAAGACGCTGCTCGCGGCCAGTGAGAAAGGCGAATTGCTGGTGGCGGTGGTGCCGGTCGTCGGAAGTCTCGACCTCAAAGGTCTGGCTCACGCGGCAGGGGTGAAAAAAGTCGAGATGGCGGATCCGGCGGCGGCCCAGCGCTCCACCGGTTATTTGCTGGGGGGATCAGTCCGCTGGGGCAGAAGAAGCGCTTGCGCACCTTTATCGATAATTCAGCTCAGGTGTTTGACAGCATCTTTGTCAGTGCGGGGCGCAGGGGGCTGGAAGTGGAACTGGCTCCTGCGGTACTGGCCGAACATACCCTGGCGAAGTTCGCGGATATCGGGCGTGCCTGACACCGCAACACCGCTCCTGTAGGCGCGAGCTTGCTCGCGAAAGACTGCAGTGCGCCGCTGGGTGTCAGGATCTTCGCGTAATCGTTAACGTCCATCGCGAGCAGGCTCGCTCCCACAGGGGAACGAGCCGGTTCAACTGCGCTCGGCTCAGCTGGCTGTGCTGTAGCGGCGGACGCCGTTTTCCACTGCCGGAATTTGTGCTGCGGTGCTGCCCGAGGCCTGGAACAACACGAGATGTTCGGCCGCGACACGAATCCCCACCTCTGCACCGACCTGGTGGTCAGCGTGGCTCGGGAAAATCGACTCCAGCTGCGCGCCGGTAGGCAATTGCAGACGATACAACGTCGAAGCCCCAAGGAAAGTTTTGCCGACAATTCGCGCCTTCAGCCCACTGTCCGGCGCATAAACAATGTCATCCGGGCGCAGCAAAACATCCACCGCCCCGCCAATCGGCCACGTATAGGCCCGGTTGCCGCGCAGTTCACCCAGTTCGGTCTGCACCGATTCCGGGCTGCCGAGTTGGCCACGAATGAAGTAACCCTGACCGATAAAACTCGCTACATAAGGCGTTGCTGGCTCGTGATACAGGTTGTACGGCGTGTCCCACTGCTCCAGTCGACCTTCCTTGAAGACGCCGACGTGATCGCTCACGGCAAAGGCTTCTTCCTGATCGTGGGTCACCAGAATCGCACTGGTGCCACGGGCCTTGAGGATGTCGCGCACCTCATGGCTGAGCTTGCGGCGCAATTCACCATCGAGGTTGGAGAAAGGCTCATCCAGTAACAGCAATTGCGGCTCAGGCGCCAATGCACGGGCGAGGGCAACGCGCTGTTGCTGGCCGCCGGACAACTCGTGGGGGAAGCGCTTGCCGAGGTTTTTCAGGTTGACCAGTTCGAGCAACTCTTCGGTAACGCGCTCTTTGTTCGGGTGCTTGCGGATGCCGAAGGCAATGTTGTCCGCGACGCTCAGGTGCGGGAACAGCGCGTAATCCTGAAACACCATGCCGATCCGGCGCTTCTCCGGTGCGAGGGTGAAACCGGCGCTGGAAATGGTTTCGCTGCCCAACGTGATTTCACCTTCGTGCACCGGCTCGAAACCGGCAATGGCGCGCAACGTCGTGGTCTTGCCGCAGCCGGACGAACCGAGCAGGCAGCCGATGTCACCGGCGTTGAGGTGCAGATTGAGGTTCTGCACCACACGTTGATCTTGATAGCCGCAAGCAAGGTTGCGCAGGTTCAGCAGTAATTCATGGCTCATGCGTGGTGATATGCCGGTTCGACGAGGAACTCGAGCAGGGCCTTCTGTGCGTGGAGACGGTTTTCTGCCTGATCCCAGGCGACGGAGCGCGGGTCATCAAGCAGGTCGAGGCTGATTTCTTCGCCACGGTGCGCGGGCAGGCAGTGCATGAACAGCACGTCCTCGGCAGCGAGGTCGAGCAGGGCGCGATTGACCTGGAACGGCGCGAACAGCTTGAGGCGCTTGGCAGTTTCCTCTTCCTGGCCCATCGAAGTCCAGACATCAGTGCTGACCAGATGTGCGCCACGCACGGCGTCCTGCGGATCGCGTACGATGGTCACGCGATCGCCGGCCCTGGCGACGAAGTCAGGGTTGGGCTCGTAGCCTTCAGGGCAGGCGATGCGCAACTGGAAGTCGAACTGGATCGCCGCTTCTATATAGCTGTTGCACATGTTGTTGCCGTCGCCGATCCAGGCCACGGTTTTGCCCTGGATCGAGCCACGGTGCTCGAGGAATGTCTGCATGTCGGCCAGCAACTGGCACGGGTGCAGGTCATCGGACAGGCCGTTGATCACTGGCACGCGCGAGTTGGCGGCGAATTCGGTCAGGGTGCTGTGGGCAAAGGTACGGATCATTACCGCGTCGAGCATGCTCGACATGACGATGGCGCAGTCGCCGATCGGCTCGCCACGGCCCAGTTGGGTGTCGCGCGGCGAGAGGAAGATCGCCTGGCCGCCGAGCTGGATCATGCCCGCTTCAAACGAGATCCGCGTGCGGGTCGAGGATTTCTCGAAAATCATCCCCAGCACGCGGTTTTTCAGAGGCTCGAACAGTACGCCGCGGTTACGCAGGTCCTTGAGCTCAACGCCTCGACGGATCACGCTGACCAGCTCTTCGGGCGTGCAATCCATCAGGGAGAGAAAGTGCCTTGCGCTCATCATTGACTACCTTTTGCTACAAACCGCAGATGCTCAAAGCCTTGTTTAACGGAACAACGGGCGAGACCTGCGGCGTAAGCCGCACGGGGCGACGAAATAGGGGGAGGCGCGATATTGACACTAAATGTCGCGTTTTTCCAATAGGCTACGGTTTTTGCGGGATTCGGAGGGCGGACATGATGTTGCAGTCACGCATTTGAAGCCAGGTTCAGGACAGCAGCGAGCCTCTTTGTACACTGGCCTCGCAGGGCTTGGCAATGCGGTGTGGCGGGGATCGGGTCGCTTGAGTCGGTTTACGACCGTGGCGCCATGCCATCACTTGGTCGGATGCTCAGTCTGAAACATTTGCTAAAGCAAAGTGCTGAGTTATAAATAAGTTTCGAGCGACGCAGGAAGCCCACCGCATGGAATCGAAAGAAAAACTGTTAATGGAATTGCTGGGCCACACGGCTCGCTCACTGACCCATCTGACCGCTTCAGTCACTTCAATGTCTTTTGAACTGTTGCGCAGCGAAGACGAAGTGGTCAAATCCGCCGGGCGCCACATGATCGATCGCATGGCGACCATCAGCGCCGGACTCGACGAACACTGGCGATTGATCGGCGAACTCACCGGCGTGCACGTTGCTCACGAACAGATCGAAACCATTCAGGAAATCCAGCTGGCAGCGCCCCCTCAGTTGCCCTCAAGCTGATTGCGGCGGTCTATCGGCTCACCTGATAGTCATCGATTCACAAGACGAACGTCGCTGGCGTCGTGTCGGCACTCGGGCCATAGTTTTGTTCCCGCGGGCGTGATTGCCCGTCCAGAACAAGACAGAGACTGGCCATGACCAAGACTCTCCATCACCGTGCCTGCCACCTGTGCGAAGCCATTTGCGGGCTGACCATCGAAACCACTGAAACCGACGGCAATGTCGCGATCACTTCAATCAAGGGTGATGCGCTCGACACTTTCAGTCGTGGCCACATCTGCCCCAAGGCCGTAGCGCTTCAAGATATCCAGAATGATCCGGATCGCCTGCATCGGCCGATGCTTCGAGTTGGCAGCGAATGGCTGCCGATCGCGTGGGACGATGCGTTTGCGCTGGTGGCGGAGAAATTGGCGGCGATTCAGGAGCGGCATGGACAGAACGCCGTGGCGGTCTACCAGGGTAACCCGAGCGTGCATAACTACGGGCTGATGACCCACAGCAATTACTTCCTCGGTCTGCTGAAAACCCGTAACCGCTTTTCCGCGACCTCGGTCGACCAGTTACCCCATCACCTGACCAGTCACCTGATGTACGGCCACGGTTTGCTGCTGCCGATCCCGGATATCGATCACACCGACTTCATGCTGATCCTGGGCGGTAATCCCCTGGCCTCCAACGGCAGCATCATGACCGTGCCGGACGTGGAAAAACGCTTGAAGGCCATTCAGGCCCGGGGCGGTAAAGTGGTGGTGGTCGATCCGCGGCGCAGTGAAACGGCGGCGATCGCCGACCAGCATCTGTTCGTGCGTCCCGGCGGCGATGCCGCGCTACTGTTTGGTCTGCTCAACACCTTGTTCGCTGAGGGCCTGGCCAAGGGCAGTCACCTGCCGGTGGATGGCCTGGACGAAGTGCGTGCGGCAGTGGCGACGTTTACTGCCGAGGCGATGAGCCCGTTGTGTGCCGTTCCCGCTGAGCAGATTCGTCAGTTGGCCCGCGACTTTGCCGCGGCGCCGAGTGCGGTTTGTTACGGGCGCATGGGCGTGTCGACGCAGGCATTCGGCACGCTGTGCCATTGGGTTGTGCAGTTGATCAATCTGGTTACCGGCAACCTCGATCGTGTGGGTGGGGCACTGTGCACGGAGCCGGCGGTGGAGCTGGTGGCTTCAACGTCGGGCGGGCATTTCAACAAATGGCAAAGTCGGGTTTCCGGGCGTCCCGAGTACGGCGGCGAGTTGCCAGTCTCGGCGCTGGCCGAAGAGATGCTCACTGAAGGCGAAGGGCAGATCCGCGCGCTGATCACCGTGGCCGGCAACCCGGTGTTGTCGACCCCGAACGGGCGACAACTGGAGCAGGCGCTGGACGGCCTGGAGTTCATGCTCAGCATTGACCTGTATATCAACGAAACCACGCGTTATGCCGACCTGATTCTGCCGTCGACCTCGGCGCTGGAGAACGATCACTACGACACCACGTTCAACTTGTTTGCGGTGCGCAACGTTACCCGCTTCAATCGAGCGATCCTCGCCAAGCCCGAGGGCGCGTTGCATGACTGGGAGATCTTTGTTGGCCTCGCCAAGGCGTTCGCCGAGAAGACCGACAAGGAACTGAAACCGACCATGCCGCCGGCAAAGATGATCGACATGGGCCTGCGCATGGGCGCCTATGGCGACGCTTCCGAGTACAAGTTGTCATTGGCGACCCTGTTTGATCATCCCCATGGGATTGACCTCGGTGCATTGAAGCCGAACCTGGCGGCGCGCCTCAAAACCCCTGATCAGCGTGTCCAGGCTGCGCCGCCGGAGATCCTCGCTGACCTTGCACGTTTCGCCGCATTGCAGGCGCCCGCCGCCGATGAACTGTTGATGATCGGTCGCCGGCATGTGCGCAGCAACAATTCGTGGATGCACAACTATCATCGTCTGGTGAAGGGCAAGCCGCGTCATCAGTTGCTGATGCACCCGGATGACCTGAGCAAGCGCGGGCTGGTCGATGGGCAGTGGGTGCGGGTCAGTTCGCGGGTCGGCCAGATCGAGGTGGAAGTGCTCGGCAGCCTGGACATGATGAAAGGCGTGGTCAGCCTGCCGCACGGCTGGGGCCATGCGCGTCCGGGTGTGAGGATGGCGATTGCCAGCGGCCAGCCGGGGTCGAGTGCCAATGACCTGACTGATGAATGCCAGCTCGACGAGTTGTCGGGCAACGCGGCGTTGAATGGCGTGCCGGTGACCGTGGCGGCGGCTTGAGGATGTCTGTCGGGGAGACCGAGCAGCGCGCTCGGGATTCCGTTACAATGCGCCACCGTGCCGACCCATGAGTCGGAAAGTTCAGCCGAGGTGCTCCATGGATATCATCGAAACGATTAAAGAGCAGATTGCCAACAACACCATTCTGCTTTACATGAAAGGTTCGCCGAATGCCCCACAGTGTGGCTTCTCCGCGAAAGCTGCACAGGCTGTCATGGCGTGTGGCGAAAAGTTTGCGTACGTCGACATCCTGCAGAACCCGGAAATCCGCGCCAACCTGCCAAAGTACGCCAACTGGCCAACTTTCCCACAACTGTGGGTGGGTGGTGAGCTGGTCGGCGGTAGCGACATCATGACCGAAATGTCTGCTGACGGTTCGCTGCAAAGCACCATCAAGGCTGCTGTTGAAGCGGCTGCGGCGAACAAGTCGGAAGCCTGATGCTTTTGTTGTAGGAGCAAAGCTTGCTCGCGAAAAACCATAACGCGGTGTGTCTGTAGCACCGCGGCGCTTTCTTCGCTGGCAAGCCATGCTCCTACAGAAAAGCCAATAAAAAGCCCCGCACCTCGAAAGAGGGCGGGGCTTTTTAGTGCGTTCGCAAAGTTACTGCAAGTTACCGGTGCAATCTGAAACGATCGCAGCCAGCGTCAGCACTTACTCTTCGCCCATCTGCGACTGCAGGTAATTCTCAAGACCGACTTTATCGATCAGACCCAGTTGGGTTTCCAGCCAGTCGATGTGTTCTTCTTCGGATTCGAGAATGTCTTCGAGCAGTTCACGGCTACCGAAGTCGCCCACGGTTTCGCAATGCGCGATCGCGGCTTTCAGGTCTGCGTGACCGGTCTTCTCGATACGCAGGTCACACTCCAGCATTTCCCGGGTGTGCTCGCCAATGTGCAGCTTGCCCAGGTCCTGCACGTTTGGCAGGCCTTCGAGGAACAGGATGCGCTTGATCAGCTTGTCCGCGTGCTTCATCTCATCGATGGATTCTTTGTATTCGTGCTTGCCGAGCTTGTTCAGACCCCAATCTTCATACATACGGGCATGCAGGAAGTACTGATTGATCGCGACCAGCTCATTGGCAAGGATCTTGTTGAGATGCTGGATGACTGTAATGTCGCCTTTCATGATCGGAGTCCTGCCCTGTAATAGCTGTATATGCGGCAGAGTTTGAGCTTCGTATTTATAAGTGTCAAACCTAAGTTATTGAATAATATATGAAAATTAATCGGAATAAGAATGTTTGTGTTCCGCGTCTGAAGCCTAAGCAGTTGATTTACAGGCATAAAAAAACCGGACATGAGTCCGGTTCTTTGAAATAGGGTGTTATTACGCAGCAGTAAATTCTACCGGGTAGGGGATCGCGGCCTGGGCGGTTTGCAGCTTGGTCAGGGTTTCGCGAACCACTTCCTTGGCAAGACAGGCACATTTGCCGCATTGGCTGGCGACGCCGGTGGCCTGGCGTACTTCTTTATAGCTGCAGCAACCTTCATAGATCGCTTCGCGGATCTGTCCGTCGGTGACGCCAGTGCAGAGACAAACATACATAAGTGAGAACCGTCGCTGGTTGTGACTCAATTGCGATGGATCTTAATGTTAACGAGAATGATTGTCAAAGTGCTTTCGGAAGACTTCAGCTGATTGACAGCTGTGGCTGACGAACGGTGATCACTGGCTAATTGCCTGGCCCTGTAAATGCAGCGTGGTTATCCGCCTCCTTTTTAAAAACCGTTAAGGACAGGCGAAACACGCAGTGTATGATGGTCGGCCCTTGCGAAGGGGGTTCGTGTCACAGGGCTGTCGTCTGAGGATGGCAGGCTGGCCCGAACCCTGAACTTCAAGTTTTTACACCAGGAGATATCAATGAGCGTACTCGTAGGCAAACAAGCCCCTGACTTCACCGTCCCGGCCGTACTCGGCAATGGCGAGATCGTTGACAGCTTCACCCTGTCCTCGGCCATCAAAGGCAAATACGGCCTGGTGTTCTTCTATCCACTGGACTTCACCTTCGTCTGCCCGTCCGAGCTGATCGCTCTGGACAACCGCATGGCTGACTTCAAAGCGCGCAACGTTGAAGTGATCGCTGTGTCGATCGACTCGCACTTCACCCACAACGCCTGGCGCAACACCCCAGTCAACAATGGCGGCATCGGCCAGGTGAAATACACCATGGCTGCCGACATGAAGCACGACATCGCCAAGGCCTACGACGTTGAGTCCGAAGGCGGCGTGGCTTTCCGTGGCGCGTTCCTGATCGACGACAAAGGCGTTGTCCGTTCGCAGATCATCAATGACCTGCCGCTGGGCCGTAACATGGAAGAGCTGATCCGTCTGGTCGACGCTCTGCAATTCCACGAAGAGCACGGCGAAGTCTGCCCTGCCAACTGGAAGAAAGGCGACAAGGGCATGACGGCTTCGACTGAAGGCGTTGCTGCTTACCTGACCGAGAATGCTGCTGCCCTGTAAGGCGCATTCGAGGCAAAAAAACCGGCCCGAGTGGCCGGTTTTTTTATGCTCGGTAGAAATCCGACGAGTATCAGTCGTCGAAGTCTTCCCAGCCGCCCATCTGTTTCCAGCGGTTGACGATGCCACAGAACAGCTCAGCGGTTTTCTCGGTGTCGTAACGCGCCGAGTGCGCCTCACGGCCATCGAAATCGATGTCGGCTGCCTGACAGGCTTTTGCCAGCACGGTTTGACCGTACGCCAGGCCAGCCAGTGTCGCGGTATCGAAACTGGAGAACGGGTGAAACGGGTTGCGCTTCATGTCCAGCCGCGCAACGGCGGCGTTCAGGAAGCCCAGATCGAAGCTGCTGTTGTGGCCGACCAGAATTGCACGCTTGCAGCCGTTGGCCTTCAGCGCCTTGCGGATGCCACGGAAAATGTCGGTCAGCGCGGTTTCTTCGCTGACCGCCATGCGCAGCGGGTGATCGAGCTTGATCCCGGTGAATTCCAGCGCCGCCGCTTCGATGTTGGCGCCTTCGAACGGCTCAACACGGAAGAAGTAAGTGTGGTCGGGGTAAACAAAACCCTTTTCATCCATGGCGATGGTGGTCGCAGCAATCTCCAGCAACGCATCGGTGGCCGAGTTGAAGCCACCGGTTTCTACGTCGACGACAACCGGCAGGTAGCCGCGAAAGCGTGCTGCCATCGGGTGACGGGAACCGCCACCACCACTTTGACCGTCCAGTTCGTCGTCGAAATGGTCTTCACTCACGCGTGTTCCTCCAGCAGGCGCCAGCGCAGTTTTTCACCGGCGCGCAGCGGGATAACGGTCAGCTCGCCGAATGGCAGGCTGGTCGGGGCGGTCCATTCTTCACGAACCAGGGTGATGCGATCGGTGTTGGCTGGAAGGCCGTAGAAGCGCGGGCCGTTGAGGCTGGCGAACGCTTCGAGCTTGTCCAGGGCATTACGCTGTTCAAAGGCTTCGGCATACATTTCGATGGCGGCGTACGCGGTGTAGCAGCCGGCGCAGCCGCAGGCGGCTTCCTTGGCGTGCTGGGCGTGCGGTGCCGAATCGGTGCCGAGGAAGAACTTCGCGCTGCCGCTGGTGGCAGCGTCGAGCAGGGCTTCCTGGTGCGTGTTGCGCTTGAGGATCGGCAGGCAATAGAAGTGCGGCCGAATCCCGCCCACCAGCATGTGATTGCGGTTGTACAGCAAGTGATGCGCGGTGATGGTTGCGCCGACGTTGGCGGAGGCCTCGTTGACGAACTGCACGGCGTCTTTGGTGGTGATGTGTTCGAACACCACTTTCAGCGTCGGGAAGCGCTCGACCACACGACGCATATGCTCATCGATGAAAATCTTTTCGCGGTCGAACACGTCGACGTCGCTACGGGTAACTTCACCGTGGATCAGCAGCGGCATGCCGACTTCGGCCATGGCTTCCAGCGCCGGCAGAATCTTGTCGATGCTGGTCACCCCAGAGTCCGAGTTGGTGGTGGCGCCAGCCGGATACAGCTTGGCGGCGTACACGAATCCGCTGGCCTTGGCTTCACGAATTTCTTCAGGCTGGGTGCGGTCGGTCAGGTACAGCACCATCAGCGGTTCGAACTGGCTGCCGGATGGGCGCGCGGCGAGGATCCGCTGGCGATAGCCATCGGCTTCAGCCGCATTGCGCACCGGAGGTACCAGGTTGGGCATGATGATGGCGCGGCCAAAGGTGCGCGCGACATCCGCGACGGTATTGGTCAACACGGCACCATCGCGAAGATGAATGTGCCAGTCGTCGGGACGCAGCAGGGTCAGGCGGTCGGACATGAGGGGATTCCAGGCGGGTCAAACTGAGGGGAATGCTACCGGAAAAGACTCTTCCAGGCACTCGCTATCAAGTTTTGCGGGAAGCTTCCGATATCCCGTACGTATGCCGTAAACATAGTGTGAATCGGTCTTTGTGTTTCAGAAGCCAATGGAGCCTCCCGTGCGCCAGCGTTATTTAGCCTTGCTCAGTGTGTTTGCCAGCCTTCCCGCGATGGCGCTCACCTACCAGACTCGCCTGGAGAACATTGAGTGGACGGTCGCCGGCGACAAGTTCGAATGCCGCCTGACACAGCCGATCACTGATTTCGGCTCGGGTGAATTCGTGCGCAAGGCCGGCGAACAGGCGATATTTCGTCTGAATGCCTACAACGCCATGCTCGGCGGTGGCTCGGCAACGCTGCTGGCAGCGGCTGCACCGTGGCAGCCAGGACGTGGCGACATCAATCTGGGCAATGTCAGGCTCGGCAGCGGCAACGTCTTGTTCAACAGTTCGCAATCTCAGGCCGGCGGTCTGATCAGTGGCCTGCTGGATGGACGCAGTCCGGTCGTGCGCCGTGCTTCGGGCGATGGCCGCGTGTCGGAAGTGCGTTTATTGCCGGTGAAGTTCAGCAAGGCGTTTAACGACTATCAGACCTGTGTTGCGAAATTGCTGCCGCAGAATTTCGATCAGATCAAACAGTCGCAGATCGGCTTCCCCGGCGAAGGCGTTGACCTCGATGCCGCCGCCAAGGCCAAACTGCAAGTGATGCTTGAGTTCATGAAAGCCGATCCGACGGTCAATCACATCGAACTCGACGGCCATTCCGACAACAGCGGCAATCGCCTGACCAACCGCGAACTGTCGCGCCGCCGCGCGCTGGCAGTGGTCGATTTCTTCAAGGCCAATGGCATTCAGGAATCGCAGATCACCGTGCGTTTCCATGGCGAGCAATATCCCATCGTGCCGAACACCAACGCGGCCAATCGCGCGAAAAACCGTCGGGTCAATGTAAAACTGGCGCGGGTAGCACCCACTGCGGTTCCAGCACCGCAAGCCAGCACTCCAGCCAATACCGCGGCGACTTCCTGACCCGCCGGTCATCGTCGCGCTCTCGACAGATTCTGTCGCTTTGTCGTCTTAAGCTGTCGCGCCTCTGTAAATTATCGCGTTTGGGCGGTAGACTCCTCGGCTTTCCGTAGAACCCCGTGGAGTGATGGCATGGCGGACGTAAACAAGGTCGTTCTGGCGTATTCCGGCGGCCTGGACACTTCGGTGATCCTCAAGTGGCTGCAGGATACTTATAACTGTGAAGTGGTGACCTTCACCGCTGATCTCGGTCAAGGCGAAGAGGTCGAGCCGGCCCGCGCCAAGGCTCAGGCCATGGGCGTCAAAGAAATCTACATCGACGATCTGCGCGAAGAATTCGTGCGTGATTTCGTGTTCCCGATGTTCCGCGCCAACACCGTTTACGAAGGTGAGTACCTGCTGGGTACCTCCATCGCACGTCCACTGATCGCCAAGCGCCTGATCGAAATCGCCAACGAAACCGGCGCTGACGCCATTTCCCATGGTGCGACCGGCAAGGGCAATGACCAAGTGCGTTTCGAACTGGGTGCCTATGCACTCAAGCCTGGCGTGAAAGTGATTGCTCCGTGGCGTGAGTGGGACCTGCTGTCCCGCGAGAAGCTGATGGACTACGCCGAGAAGCACGCGATCCCGATCGAGCGTCACGGCAAGAAGAAGTCCCCGTACTCGATGGACGCCAATCTGCTGCACATCTCCTATGAAGGCGGCGTGCTGGAAGACACCTGGACCGAGCACGAAGAAGACATGTGGAAATGGACCGTCTCCCCGGAGAACGCTCCTGACAAACCGCAATACCTGGAACTGACCTACCGTAACGGCGACATCGTTGCACTGGACGGCGTCGAAATGACCCCGGCTACCGTGCTGGCGACCCTGAACAAGATCGGTGGTGCTCACGGTATCGGCCGTCTCGACATCGTCGAAAACCGTTACGTCGGCATGAAGTCCCGCGGTTGCTACGAAACCCCGGGCGGCACCATCATGCTGCGCGCCCACCGCGCCATCGAATCGATCACCCTGGACCGCGAAGTCGCTCACCTCAAAGACGAGCTGATGCCGAAGTACGCCAGCCTGATCTACACCGGTTACTGGTGGAGCCCTGAGCGTCTGATGCTGCAACAGATGATCGACGCTTCGCAGGTCAACGTGAACGGCGTTGTACGCCTGAAACTGTACAAAGGCAACGTGATCGTCACCGGCCGCAAGTCCGACGATTCGCTGTTCGATGCCAACATCGCGACCTTCGAAGAAGACGGCGGTGCTTACAACCAGGCCGACGCGGCGGGCTTTATCAAGCTCAACGCGCTGCGTATGCGCATTGCTGCCAACAAGGGTCGCAAGCTGTTCTGAGCCCTGTGAGCCAATGAGTGAAAGGCCTTGTCATCGACAAGGCCTTTTTTGTGATTCGTGCCTGCCATCGGCGGTGCGCGTTAGTTTGCGTGTGTTCACTGGCGTCCCGCCTTGGCAGGCTTCAGATAAGGTTGCGAATATCGCAATTATTGACATGGAGCTGGTTGGTTTTTGCTTGATTCTGCCCATGGTTCTTACTTGTTTGATTGTATGTTTACTTAGCAGATGGTTTGAAAATTGTGAGGGTTGGACGGTCCATGATATGCGTCCAAAGTTTTTGGTTTAATGTGCCTGCTTTTCACCATGATCGATTAAGGCTTTGTTTGGTAATTATTGCTCACTGTTGCGCCTCTATCGTGGTTACTTCATTTGTTTTATGGTGGGTGCTGATCTGATAGGTCGTGCCGAATACATAAATATCTGGAATTGTAATAAATCCCCGATCTCGCATTCCGATACAAAAAAACCGGGCAAACGGATTTTGGCGGTCAGTACCCTCACTCCGGTTCGCTCAGTTCAAGGATTTTTGTAGGAATTTTCCTTATGTTTTGTAGGGTATGTCTCTTGGTGAAGGCGCGCGGGGGACGCACCGTGCCAAGGGTGAAACGACTAAGCTAAGGTGCGGGCTCTAGAAATTCGAACAGCGAAATTGGACCTGCCCATGAATAAAGTGCTGATCGTGGATGATCACCCCGTCATTCGTCTCGCGGTACGTATGCTGATGGAGCGTCATGGCTACGAAGTCATTGCGGAGACAGATAACGGTGTGGACGCGTTACAACTGGCTCGCGAACAAATGCCGGACATCGTGATACTGGATATCGGTATTCCAAAACTTGATGGTCTGGAAGTTATTGCCCGATTGAGTTCGGTGGCCATGCCAATGAAAGTGCTGGTTTTGACTTCTCAGGCACCGGGGCACTTTTCCATGCGTTGCATGCAGTCGGGCGCCGCCGGTTATGTCTGCAAGCAGCAGGACCTGACCGAGTTGCTCAGTGCAATCAAAGCGGTATTGTCAGGTTATAGTTATTTCCCCAACCAGGCATTGCATACGGTACGCTCCAGTTTGGGCAATGCCAGTGAAGCCGATATGGTGGATCGGCTGTCGGGGCGCGAGATGATGGTCTTGCAACAATTGGCAAGAGGAAAAACCAACAAGGAAATTGCCGACGGTATGTTTTTAAGCAACAAGACCGTCAGCACTTACAAAACCCGCTTGCTGCTTAAACTCAATGCACGCTCCCTCGTCGACCTGATCGAGTTGGCTCAACGCAATGGCCTGGTGTGAAGGCGCAGGCGCTGATCATGCTTCATACACAGTAAAAAGCCTCCGTTCCGGGAGGCTTTCAAGTATCAGTCATCAAAATCGTAATCGGCCAATTGCTTCTGCAAACGGCGCTCCTCCAGCAAGTTATCGATAGTGCGGCGCTTGCTCAGATTGGTCTTGGCGACCTCAACCACTGGTTCTGCGTCATCAGTCTCCACGGGAGTAAAATCGTCTTCGACGTCCAATTGCTCTTTGCCAGTGCTCATAGGTTAACTCCAGGCTAAAGATGCCTTTGGCGCCTCTTATATCGATAATCTCCCAGCGGGTAAAAAAGATTTTTTCAATCGGTTGATAAAGAAACCTAATAGTCACTCAATCGTCCGAAGTCTTGTGCTTGTATTCGCACAGGTCTTCGATGCGGCAACTGCCACACCGCGGCTTGCGGGCCAGGCACACATAGCGCCCGTGGAGGATCAGCCAGTGGTGGGAATCCAGCAAGAATTGCTTGGGCACAAACTTCATCAACTTGGTCTCGACCTCCACCACGTTCTTGCCTGGCGCAATACCCGTTCGGTTGCTCACCCGGAAAATGTGAGTGTCCACGGCCATGGTCAATTGCCGAAATGCGGTGTTGAGGACCACATTGGCTGTTTTGCGACCCACGCCCGGCAGCGCTTCCAGTTCTTCGCGGGTTTGCGGCACTTCACCGCCGTGGCGTTCCACCAACAGGCGACAGGTCTCGATGACATTCTTCGCCTTGCTGTTGAACAGGCCGATGGTCTTGATGTACTCCGACAGACCCTCGATCCCCAGCGCATGAATAGCTGCCGGCGTATTGGCGACCGGGTAAAGCCTGGCCGTGGCTTTGTTGACGCCTACGTCGGTTGACTGCGCCGAGAGGATTACCGCGATCAGCAGTTCGAACGCAGAAGAGTAGGCAAGCTCGGTTTTCGGTTCCGGGTTGTCTTCATGCAGCCTGCGGAAAATTTCCAGACGTTTTGCGGCATTCATGTGAAGTGCGTTTCCTCGCAGGAGTCAATTCGATGAGATGGGGCGCGCCCAGGCTTGCCGTGCAGCGATCAGCAGTCCGAGCACAATGAACCCTCCCGGGGCCAGCGTGGCCAGGCGCAGCCCGCTGTCGCCAAGCAGCTGGCGCAACAGGCCCAGGCCTACCATCAGTACGCCAAATATTGCGGCCAGGCGCAGGCGATCAATCACTGGGCGCTGATGAAATCCACTGTATTCGAGCACCACGCATTGCAAGGCAATCAGTCCTGAGTAAAGTCCCAGTTGCTGGTGCCACTGCAAGGCCATAGCTTGCAGGGCCAGTTGCAGGCAACTGGTGAACGTTGCCGCGAGGATCACTGCGGCAACCAGGCGGCTTGCGGGCGTCAGCCGCAGGCGCAGCCCCGCCATGGCCAAGCCGAACGCGCTGAAGACGACAACGGACATCAGCCATACGCCCAGCGCGGGCATCCACGAATACGTGGCACCGATCAACGGTGTCAGCATCAGAGCGCCTGGCAAGGATGACCTGGTCATTCGTCACTACCTCCAATCAAGGCCTGCCGATGTTCGTCGAAATAGCGTAACGCGTCATGGATCGCATTGATCGCCGCCCGTGAGGTGATGGTTGCGCCAGCAATCTGGTCGAACTGCCCCTGATCCTTTTTCAGCGCCCATCCCGCGTCGACCGGATCGGCGCGTGACCGGCCGGCAAACACCTGGAGCCAGCCCTGCGGCGAGTCGGCGATATGAGCGCCGAGCCCCTGAGTTTCCGAGTGCTTGAGGGTCTTGACTGCCAGCAGCCTGCCGTCGGGACCGATGGCGATCATCAAGTCAATGCTGCCCGCATAACCCAGGGTCTGGCTGCGCAGTAACAAGGCAATGACCTTTCCGGATCGCGTCGCGCGGTAGCCGCCGAGCAGGGTGCTATGGGCCAGCTTGACGTCGGCGAGGCTAAGCGGTTGCTCCAGTGGCTGATTGTCATAGCTGTCAGGCGCGAGCATGTCGAGCAAGTGACGACTGTCGAGCAGGCGTTGTTGCTCGGCAATACGCGGTGCGGCCGTATGCTGGACGAACCAGGTCACGCCGGTGCCCAGCACCGCCAGTAACGCCAGGGTCGCAATGCTCGTGGTTCGATTCATGGCGCAAGCCTTTCCTGCCGCGACGCCACCAGTCGGTCCAGCGCGGGTACGCCCAGATTCATCAGCAGCACGGCAAACGCCACCCCATCAGGATAGCCACCCCAGGTGCGAATCACGTAGGTCAGCAGCCCCACGCCCGCGCCGAACAGCAGGCGCGCACCCGGGGTCCTGGGCCCGGACACCGGTTCGGTGGCGATGAAAAACGCGCCCAGCATGCTCGCGCCGGTCAACAGGTGAAACAGCGGCGAGCCATTGGAATCGGAGCCCGAGCCGTTCCAGCACAGCAGGCTGATGACGAACAGGCTGGACAGCATCCCGGCCGGCGCATGCCAGGTGAACACCCGGCGCTGCAGCAAAAACGCCCCCGGCGAGAAACGCCAGGTTGACCCACTCCACGCCGTGGCCACCATAGCGGCCGAACGCCGGATTGGCCGTGAACAGCTCGTCCATGGTCAGGCTTTTATTGATGCGCAGGCTGTCCAGCGCAGTGGCTTGGGCCCAGGCGTCCGGCGCCTGATCCACGCCAAAACCGAAGACGTGCTGCAGGCCCTTCAACAGGTCCATGCCATGGGACACCGGCCAATGCGTCAGCTGTTGCGGGAAACTCACCATCACCAAGGCGAAACCGAGCATCGCCGGGTTGAAGGGATTACTGCCGACGCCGCCGTACAGGTGCTTGCCGAATGCCATCGCGCAGAGGGCGGCGCTGACAGTCACCCACCAAGGGCAATACGCAGGCAGGGCCAGCGCGAGGAGTGTCGCCGTGACGAGCGCGCTGCCGTCTTGCAAGGTTGGCCACAACGGGCGCTTGCGCAATTGCAGCACCAGCGCTTCGGTGGCCAGGGCGGTAATACCCGCCAGAAGCAGATTGATCAGCATGCCCCAGCCGTTCAGCCAGAACATCACTGCCATACCGGGCAGCAGCGCCAACAGCACCAGCTTCATCGCTTGCTGCAAGCGCTCATCGACCGGCTCAAGGGGAGGCATGGGCGTGCACCAGTTTCGCCAAGGCCTGCTCGGCGGCTTCGAATTGCTGTTGCAGTACGATCAACTGCGATTGCTGGTCGAAGGTTGGGGGATGCCCGAACGCCTTAAGTGATTTGTTCAGTTGGGCGCGGCTCATGGCCACTTCAATCTTGGCCTTTTTCAACGCCGCGTCAGCGCCTGCGGCCTTCTGCGCGCGAACCCGTTCGAGGGCGGCCCGGACTGGATCCTGCGCAATCTCCTCAGCCTTGGGTACGGCCTGCTGCGCCCGGGCCAGGCGCTCGGCGACTCTCTGTTGTTCTTCGCGCTGCAAACGCGCATTGCGCTGTTCGAAGCGGCCGCGGGCGTGGTTACGTTTGACGGCTCGTGCGCGGTGTTCCTCAAGGCTTACGGCCAGCCCACCGACGACCGGCACCACCGTTTTCAGTGGCAGCGGCCGCATCTCGATGCAATCCACCGGGCAGGGCGCGACGCACAGATCACACCCTGTGCATTCGTCGATCAACACGGTGTGCATCAATTTCGCCGCGCCGACGATGGCATCGATCGGGCATGCCTGAATGCACTTGGTGCAGCCGATGCATTCGGCTTCACGGATATAAGCGACTTGCGGCGGTGCTGAACCACGGCTGATATCCAGCTCCAGCACTGGAATTTTCAACAGTTCAGCCAGTGCCGCGATGGTTTCATCACCACCGGGCGGGCACTTGTTGATCGGCTCGCCGTCGACGATGCCTTCTGCGTACGGCTTGCATCCGGGATGGCCACACTTGCCGCATTGGGTCTGCGGCAGGAGCGCATCGATGCGTTGAATCAGACTCATGTTTTGATCAATCCACTGAATCCGAGAAAAATCACTGCGATCAGTCCGGCGCCGATCAGATCGATCGGCAGGCCGCGAAAGGGCAGGGGAATATCGTTGTCGGCCGTGCGTTCACGCAAATCGCAAAACAGGCTCAGTACCAGCCAGAAGCCCAGCCCGGCGCCGAGGCTGAGGGCCGTGGCGCGCAGCATACCCAGATCGTCCCGCGCGTTGAGCAGCATCAGGCCCAGGACGGAGGCGTTGCCCAGTACCAGCGGCCATAGTCGTTCAAAGCAGAGCTGGGGCAATGCAGCAGACAGTAACTTCAACACCGGACTGATCAGCAGCACGCTCAGCGGGAGGAAGACCAGCAATTGCAGCGATGTCAGTTGCAGGGGCACCAGCAGCCACCGATGGAGCGCATGAGCGAGCAGGCCGGCGATCAGCATCAGGCTCGTCGTGGCGATGCCCAGTGCATGCACCTGGCGGCGCTCGGCCCCCAGCAGCGGATCGACGCCCAGCGGCCAGTGCAACACGAAATTGTTGATCAGGGCTGCGCTGACAAGCGTAAGAATAATTTCGCTCATGATCGTCCGGGGGTTGCAGGCTCCTATGGGGTAATTATGGGCCAGACATGAAAATCCCACAGGCATGCGGGGCACGCCTGTGGGATCGATTCACCGCCGAGTGTTACTTGATGCGTTGACCTGGCTTGGCGCCGCTGTCCGGGCTCAGCAGGTAGATTTCCTCACCGCCGGGACCGGCAGCCATCACCATGCCTTCGGAAATACCGAACTTCATTTTCCGTGGCTTGAGGTTGGCGATCATCATGGTCAGACGACCATCGAGCTTGGACGGATCGGGGTAGGCGCTCTTGATCCCCGAGAACACGTTGCGTTGCTCGTCACCGATGTCGAGGGTCAGGCGCAACAGCTTGTCGGCACCTTCGACGTGTTCGGCTTTGACGATCAGCGCAACGCGCAGGTCGATGGCGGCAAACGCGTCGAAGTCGATTTCCGGCGACAGCGGATCCTTGGCCAGTTCGCCGTTGCCCGCAGGGGCGGCAGCGCCGGTGTCGGTCTGACTGGCGGTCAGGTCTTCTTTCGAGGCGTCGCTCATGGCTTGCACTTTTACCGGGTCGATGCGAGTCATCAACGGCTTGAACTCGTTCAACGGGTGGTTGCTGAGCAGGGTAGCGTGGTCATTCCAGGTCAGCGGGGCGACGTTGAGGAACGCCTCGGCGTCGGCGGCCAGCAACGGCAATACCGGTTTGAGGAAGATCACCAGTTGGCGGAACAGATTGATGGCGGTGGCGCAGATCGCCTGAACCTCATCCTGCTTGCCTTCCTGCTTGTTCAACGACCACGGCGCCTTGCCGGCGATCCAGGCGTTGGCGCGGTCGGCCAGGGCCATGGTTTCACGCATGGCGCGGGCGAAGTCACGGGCTTCATAAGCGTCGGCAATGCTTGGCGCGGCAGCGAGGAAAGCCTCGGTCAGCTCCGGCGCAGCATTGCCGGCCACCAGCACGCCGGCGTTGCCTTTATGGATGAAGCCGGCGCAACGGCTGGCGATGTTGACGACCTTGCCCACCAGGTCGGAGTTGACCTTCTGCACGAAGTCTTCAAGGTTCAGGTCCAGGTCATCGACGCCACGGCCCAGCTTGGCCGCGTAGTAGTACCGCAGGTATTCCGGTGACAGGTGATCCAGGTACGTGCGGGCCTTGATGAAGGTGCCGCGCGACTTGGACATTTTCTGGCCGTTGACGGTCAGGTAGCCGTGCACGTTGATACCGGTCGGCTTGCGGTAGCCGGCGCCTTCGAGCATCGCTGGCCAGAACAGTGCGTGGAAGTTGACGATGTCCTTGCCGATGAAATGGTACAGCTCGGCAGTGGAGTCCTTGGCCCAGAACGCGTCGAAGTCCAGTTCAGGCGTGCGATCGCAGAGGTTCTTGAAACTGGCCATGTAGCCGATCGGTGCATCCAGCCACACGTAGAAGTATTTGCCTGGCTCGCCCGGGATCTCGAAACCGAAGTACGGCGCATCGCGGGAGATGTCCCACTGTTGCAGGCCGGCGTCCAGCCATTCGGCGATCTTGTTGGCCACGGCGTCTTGCAAGGTGCCGCTGCGGGTCCAGGTCTGCAGCATTTGCTGGAAGTCTGGCAGCTTGAAGAAGAAGTGCTGGGAATCCTTGAGCACCGGGGTGGCGCCAGAGATTGCCGACTTCGGATCTTTCAGGTCAGTCGGTGCGTAGGTTGCACCGCATTTTTCGCAGTTGTCGCCGTACTGGTCTTCAGTGCCACATTTCGGGCAGGTGCCCTTGATGAAGCGGTCGGCCAGGAACATTTTCTTTTCCGGGTCGAAATACTGGGTGATCGAGCGCTGGGCGATGTGCCCGGCGTCACGCAGCTTGATGTAGATCTGGCTCGACAGCTCACGGTTTTCTTCGGCGTGAGTGGAGTGGAAGTTGTCGAAATCGACCAGGAACTCGGCAAAGTCGGCGCTGTGTTCAGCCTGCACGTTGGCGATCAGTTGTTCCGGGGTGATGCCTTCCTTTTCTGCACGCAGCATGATCGCCGAACCGTGGGCGTCGTCGGCGCAGACATAGATGCATTGATTGCCGCGATGCTTCTGGAAGCGCACCCACATATCGGTCTGGATATATTCCAGCATATGGCCAAGGTGAATCGAACCGTTGGCGTAGGGCAGGGCGCTGGTGACGAGGATCTTGCGTGGTTCGGACATGTGGGGCTTCGCTACTTGATGAAACGGAGGTCGGCCACTATAAAGCGCTGGCGCATATTTTTCACCCCTGAGCCGCTGGGTACTTAAGAGCATTTGTGGCGAGGGGATTTATCCCCGATGGGTGGCGAAGCCGCCCCAAAACCTGGTACCTCGGTGTATCAGGTACACCGCGTTGAATGGTTTCACGACTGCTGCGCAGCCGAACGGGGATAAATCCCCTCGCCACAAAGGTTTTCCAACTCGAGCAATCTGTTCGCCTCAAATCGATGTCCAGCGTACGATAGCCGTCATCTTTTCCCAGTCTTGTTATCGGAGTTGCCCATGAGCGCCGTCACTCGCGCAGCGGTGGAAGCCGTCCTCAGCCAATACACCGACCCTTACCTGAACCAGGATCCGGTCAGCGCCGGTTGCGTGAAAAACATCGAGATCGTCGGTGACCGCGTCAATGTGCAACTGGAAATCGGCTACGCCGCCGGTCTGTTCAAGAGCGGCTGGGCACAACTGCTGCAACTGGCGATCGAAAACCTTGATGGCGTCGTCGTCGCCAGGGTCGAAGTCAACAGCGTGATTGCCGCGCACAAGGCGCAGGCGCAGATTCCGGGCTTGGCCAACGTCAAAAATGTCGTCGCCGTAGCCTCCGGCAAAGGTGGCGTGGGCAAGTCGACAACCGCCGCCAACCTTGCGCTGGCACTCGCCCGCGAAGGCGCCAAGGTCGGTATTCTCGATGCCGATATCTACGGCCCGAGCCAAGGCATCATGTTCGGTATTGCCGAGGGCACGCGGCCCAAGGTCAAGGATCAGAAATGGTTTGTGCCGATCGAGTCCCATGGCGTTGAAGTGATGTCGATGGCGTTCCTCACCGACGACAACACACCCATGGTGTGGCGCGGCCCGATGGTGTCCGGTGCGTTGTTGCAGCTGGTGACACAAACCGCTTGGGGCGACCTGGATTACCTGGTCATCGACATGCCGCCAGGCACCGGCGACATCCAGTTGACCCTGGCGCAGAAAGTCCCGGTGGCGGGTGCCGTGATCGTCACCACCCCGCAGGACCTGGCCCTGCTGGACGCCCGCAAAGGCGTCGAAATGTTCCGCAAGGTCAACATTCCGGTACTGGGTGTAGTGGAAAACATGGCCGTGCACATCTGCTCCAATTGCGGGCATGCCGAGCATCTGTTCGGTGAAGGCGGGG
>NZ_JAEKEG010000025.1 GCF_016651255.1 Pseudomonas sp. TH10 | reverse complement strand
AGAGGTGCTTATGGTCAAAGCGATGGTGGTAGACGATCACCCGTTCATTCGGGCATCAGTCTCAATGCTCCTGCAGCAGGAAAACATCGAGGTGGATCGCCCAGGCCGGCAACGGCGCGGACGCCGTGCAACGTGCCCGCGAACTCGCCCCGGACCTGATCATCCTCGACATCGCCATGCCCAGGCTTGATGGCCTGCAAGTCATCAGCCGGATCATGACCGACCAATCGCATTGCAAAATCGTAGTACTGACCTCGCAATTGCCGATCTTCTACGCCATGCGCTGCATGAAGGCCGGTGCCGCCGGCTATATCTCCAAAAATGACGACCTCGATGAACTGGTCAGGGCCATCGAGGCCGTCCTGACCGGCTACACCTTTTTTCCAAACCTGGCGAGCAGCTCAGTGCGGCGCAGTGATGCCCAGGCCACTGACCTTGAACTGATCCAGAGCCTGTCCGATCGAGAACTGACGATTTTGCAGCAACTGTCCAACGGCATGAGCAATAAGGAGATCGGCGAAGCCATGCTGCTGAGCAGCAAGACCATCAGCACCTACAAGACCCGCCTGATCGAAAAACTCAACGTGAAGTCCGTGGTGTACCTCGCCGATTTCGCCAAGCGCAATCAGTTGGTGTGAATGAGTCGGGCATGGGGTAAATGGCTGGCCGTGGTGCTGTTGTCGGGCACCGTTCATTGCGTATGGGCCGTAGCAGCGCCGGTGGAAAACCTGCGGTTGCTGGGGCGTTCCCAGGTCGATGGCTACCAGGTGGCGCTCGATGAGCCCGACCGGCAATGGCTGCGTGACAAGGGCGTATTGGTGTTGGGCGCTTCGGCACCGGACTACCCGCCGTTTGGCATCACTGGCACCGGGCGTGACTATGAAGGGCTGACGGCCGACTACGCGGCATTGCTCGCCGAGCTGCTGCAGGTGCGCATCGAGGTGCGGCGTTATCCGTCCCGGGCGGATGTGGTGCACGCGGTCCAGCAGGGCGAAGTTGACCTGCTCGGGACGTCCAACGACTTCGAGGCGGCGGACCCGCAGCTGGTGATGTCCAGCCCCTACGCCGAAGACCAGCCGACCCTCGTCACCCGCATCGGCGATAGCCAGAACGCCACGCCGGACCTGGCTGGAAAACAGGTGGCGATGCTTTACCACTACCTGCCGCCGGAAGCCGTCAAGGCGCACTTTCCCAACGCCCGTTTGCAACTCTATCCCTCGACCTTGAGCGCGATCGGTGCGGTAGCTTTCGGCACGGCTGACGTCTACCTGGGCGACTCCATCAGCGCCAACTACCTGATCAACAAAAATTACCTGAACAACGTGCAATTGGCGGCTTTTCTCGACACCAACGTCAACGACTTCGCCTTTACCGTGACCAGGGACAACCCGCGCCTGCTGCGCATCGTCAATGCGGCGCTGGCGGTGATTCCGGCGAGCGAGCGGGTGAGCATCCAGCGACGCTGGAGCGCGGGCGGGGCGAACATGAGCGGATTGCATGTGTTGCAATTCAGCGCCGCCGAACGGCGCTGGATGGAGCAGCATCCCCACGTCAAGGTGGCCATAGACGAGAGTTTCCTGCCGGTGTCGTTTTACGGTCAGGACGGCAAGTTTCGCGGCCTGGGTGCCGATGTGCTGGCCAAGGTCGCGCTGCGCACCGGGTTGAAGTTCGACATTCAGCGCCTGCACACCGTCCCCAGACTGATCCGGCAGGTCGAATCCGGCCGGGCGGACCTGCTGATCAGCCTGACCCCCAGCGCGGAGCGCGAGAAGTCCTTGCGGTTTACCCGTCCCTACCTCAGCACGCCGTACGTGCTGGTCAGCCGAACGTCCGGCGGCAATCCCGCAACCCTGGACGAAATGGCCAACAAACGCCTGGCGGTGATTCTCGGCACGCCCGTGCGCGACCAGTTGATCGAGCAGTACCCAGGCATTCAATTGATTGATGCCGACAACGCCGAGCACGCCATGACCCTGGTGGCCAACGGTCAGGCCGATGCCGCAGTCAGCGCACTGATCACCGCGCGCTACATGATTTCCCGGCAGTATCGCGACCGGCTGCGGATCACCAGCACGGTTGGCACCACTTCCGCTCGCTTGGGTTTCGCCACCGCCCGCGACGCCACAGAGCTGTATTCGATCCTCGACAAAACCCTGCTGAGTATTCCCCCGACGAGCTGGACGAAGTGTCCAATCGCTGGGGCAGCGAAGTGGTGGTGGGCGACAGCTATTGGCTACGGCATCGCGCGGCGATCATTCAGGGCTTTGTGATTGCCGCCGTGTTGCTGATGATTGCCCTGGGCTGGATCGCCTACCTGCGGATGCTGATGCGCAAGCGCAAGCAGGCCGAGCAGGCGTTGAGCGATCAGGTTGAATTCATGCGGGTATTGATTAACGGCACCCCCCATCCGATCTATGTGCGTGACCGCGAGGGCAAGCTGCTTATCTGTAACAGCGGTTACCTGGAAGTGTTCAGCGTCGAGCGCGAGCAGGTGATCGGCAAGACCGTGATCGAGGGTGTGTTCAAGAACGTGCAGGAAGCGGCGGCCTACCATGAGAATTATTTGCAGGTGATGAAGGCCGGCCGGCCCCAGGTCCAGGATCGCCAGCTGACCCTGGGCGCCAACGTGCTGACCATCTACCACTGGATGCTGCCTTACCGTACCAGTAACGGTGAAGTGAGTGGTCTGATCGGGGGCTGGATCGATATCAGCGAGCGCCAGCGCCTGGTGCAGGCGCTGCGCGAAGCCAAGGACGACGCCGACGATGCGAACCGCGCCAAGACCACTTTCCTGGCGACCATGAGCCATGAAATCCGCACGCCGATGAACGCGGTGATCGGCATGCTAGAACTGGCGACCAAAAAAGCGGATCAGGGCGTGATGGATCGCTTTGCGATTGATGTAGCCTCCGGCGCGGCGCGCGGCCTGCTGGACCTGATTGGTGACATCCTGGACATCGCCCGGATTGAGTCCGGGCGTTTGTCCCTGAACCCGGAGCGCGCCAACCTGCGGGAATTGCTGGAGTCGGTGGTGCGTATTTTCGAGGGCCTGGCGCGCCAGAAACAGCTGCAACTGCAGTTGGACCTGGATGCCGGGGTCAATTGCGATGTGTTGATCGACCCGCTGCGCTTCAAGCAGATCGTCTCCAACCTGTTGAGCAACGCCATCAAGTTCACCGAAGCTGGCGAGGTCTGTCTGCAAGTCAGGGTTCATCCAGGGCCAGACGAGCGTCTGACGCTGCATCTGCAGGTTGCCGACACCGGCATCGGCATTAGCGATGAGGATCAGCAACGGTTGTTCAGCCCATTCACCCAGGCCAGCAATAATCGCCAGTCGGCGCGCAGCGGCTCGGGCCTCGGGTTGGTCATCAGCCGCACGTTGTGCGAGATGATGGGCGGCCAGCTGACGTTGCACAGCCATGTGGGGAAGGGCACCCGGGTCGACGTTGTCCTCGATCTGCCCACGCTGCAACCTCGGCATGAGCCAGCGCCGGTGCCGGTCGCACCGGCACCGGTGCATCGTGCGTTGAGTATCCTGATAGTCGACGATTACCCGGCGAACCGCTTGCTGCTGTCTCAGCAACTGAGCTACCTCGGCCACCGGGTGCGGGATGCCGAAGACGGCGCGCAGGGTTTGCGCGCATGGCGCAGCCAGCCTTTTGATGTGGTCATCAGCGACTGCAACATGCCGGTCATGACAGGCTACGAACTGGCCCGGGCGATCCGCCAGGAAGAGCGCGACAGGGCCTCGCGCCCAGCCTCATCCTGGGATTTACCGCCAATGCACAAGCCGAGGAAAAGCAGCGCTGCCTGGATGCCGGCATGGATGACTGCCTGTTCAAGCCGATCAGCCTCGAGGACCTCGGCGCCCGGCTGTCGAGCCTCGCCCCGAGTGCCGAGCAGGCAGCCACCCCGCTCACGGACGAGATTGACTTGGCCGGGCTGCACCAGTTGACCCGGGGCGACGAGGCCTCCATCAAGCGCCTGCTGGATGACCTGGCGTCCAGCAACGATGACGATATGGCGCGGTTGATGCGGGCGTTCACGCAAAACGACGTGCCGGGGCTGGCGAACCTGGCTCACCGCATCAAGGGCGGTGCGCGAATCATCAAGGCTCAGGGGCTGATCGGCGCATGCGAGCGTCTGGAAACGGCTTGCGAGGTGGTGAACCCGGTGCAGTTAACCGAGGCCGTTGACGAGTTGCATCAGGCGATGGAGCGACTGGCGCAGCGGTTGGCGTGACCGCACTCAGACATCATCAGGAAACACTTGGGAAATTTCCTACAAGGTTTGGGGCGTTTCCTAAATATGATCCGCTGGATAATCGTCTTCCCTTCCAAGACGAGTCGAGATGACATGACCTGCCCGCCACCGCGCGTTCTGATACTCGAAGACCACGCCTTTCAACGTTCAGTGGCCGTGAGCATGTTCCGGCAGGCAGGCTGTCGCGAGGTGTTCGAAGCTTGCGACGGAGCGCAGGCGCTGGCCATCCTGCAGGAGGTGGGGCCGGTCGACATCGCCCTGTGCGATTTGCAGATGGAAGGCATGGACGGCCTGGAGTTCTTTCGCCGCCTGGGGGCCAGCGGGCAGGTCAGGTCGATCATCATCAGCAGTTCGCTCTCGGCGGACCTGCGGCGGGCGGTGCACCAGATCGTCTCCCTGCTGGGGCTCGAGTTACTGGGGGATGTCGGCAAACCACTGCACCCCCAGGCGCTGCGCGAGTTGCTCGACAAACACCCGAGCCATCGGCCGGTGACATGCGCGCCGGCAACGCCGTTGCTTCTGGCCAGCGAGGAGGAGGTGAATACAGCGCTCGCTCTAGGACAGATCCAGTCCTGGTACCAGCCCAAATTTCATCTGCACACCGGCCAGGTCTGCGGCGTCGAGGTGCTCAGCCGCTGGTTGCACCCACAAAGGGGCGTGCTGTCGCCGGCGGTGTACCTGCCGATACTGGAGCGGAACGGGCAGATGGACCGGCTGCTGTTCGCCCAGCTGGAACAGGCGCTGATGCTGCAGCGGGCCGCAGCAAGCCGCGGTTTTACCCTGAACATGGCGTTCAACCTGCAAAGCACGCAACTGGCCGACAGCGAACTGACGGCCAGCATCCGGCGTCTCTTGCTCCGCCATGGCATGCCGGGCTCCGGATTAACCTTCGAACTCACCGAAAGCGGTTTGCTGCAGGCCCCCGCCACCAGCCTGGAGAACCTGGTGCGCCTGCGAATGATGGGTTGCCGGCTGTCCATCGACGACTTCGGTGCCGGGTTCTCTTCATTGCAGCGCCTGTGTCAGCTGCCTTTCAACGAGATCAAGCTCGACGCCGAATTCGTCCGCGGCCTGGCGCACGAGCCGCGCTGTCGGGCAGCCATCACCAGCACCCTGGCGCTGGGGGACAGTCTGGGCATGTCGGTGGTCATCGAAGGCATCGAGACCGATGCGCAGCGCCTGCACCTGATGTCGCTCGGCTGTGTTCAGGGGCAGGGCTACTGGTTTGCACGCCCCATGAGTGGCGAGGATTTGCTGGCCTGGTTGCAGCTGCACGGCCCATCCCCAGGCGGTCGCTGATGGCGATGCGTAGACAAATGCAGTGGGAGTTTCGGAAAAGTCCTACATAAAGCACCGTCTCGCATGCGTAGCCTTGCGTCATCTCGAATTTGACACCCTGCTGGGGGCCTACTTTGTCGAACAAAGCCTTGCGTATCCTGATTGCCGACGAGCAGCATTTTCAGCGCATGAGAATCGAACGGCTGTTCAATCAGCTCGACTATTACCGGGTCGCACCGGTTCACAGCCTTGAGGAACTGCTGACGCTGGTCGAGTACGGTTGCGAGCCGTTCGACCTGGTGGTGATCAACGCTTCGATGGCAGGTGATGCCTTTAACCTGCTGGATTTCTTTCGTGACAATGCCCAGGTTCGCCACGCCTTCATCTATGAAGGCCAGCGTGCACGGCTGCCGCCGACTCCCGACGGTGAGCAGCAGAACATCCAGGTCAGCCACACATCCCTGCCGGATCTGGCTTCGATCAGCCGCCTGATGGCGCTGATCGATCGTCGCCTACCGTCCGCCGGGACAGGCATTTCTGTCAGGTAGGTCAATCATCGTGTTTTGTACATGGAGTCGTGATGAAGTCAGCACTGATTGTGGACGATCATCCGGTGGTTCGCGCCGCAGTCAAAATCGTGCTCCAACAGGAAGGTTTTCAGCGGATTTACGAGGCCAGTTGCGGTAACGAGGTCATGGCGATGGTCCGCGAGCACCAACCGGACGTGGTGGTGCTGGATATTTCCCTGCCCGAGCTCGACGGGCTGGAAGTACTGGCAAGGCTTCACGACAGTGGCGAGCGATGCCCGGTGGTGGTCTTCTCCGCCCACGAGGCGATGCTCTTCCAGGACCGATGCATTCGCGCCGGTGCCGCGGCCTACGTCGCCAAGTCGAACGACCTGCAGCATTTGCACAAGGCCATACACGCGGTTACGGTCGGCTACACCTATTTTGCCCAGCTCTCGACCGCGGTTTCGCTCAGGGCATCGCAATGCAGTGAAAAGCAGCGGATAGATGTCCTGTCCAGTCGTGAACTGACCATCTGTCGCTACCTGGCCATGGGCATATCAAACAAGCAGATCGCCGAAAACCTGCACCTGAGCCACAAGACCGTGAGCACCTACAAGACGCGGCTGATTAAAAAACTCGACGTCAAATCGGCGGTCCACCTGCGGGATTTCGCCTTGCGCAACCGCTTGATCTGAGTGAACGTCTTCCTGCATGGGCGTCGCCTGGCAACAGGCATACAGCGCCTGGAAATCAGCCTCGCTCAGTTTGGAAGGCCCGTGCCCTAAGCAATATCCGCATGACTGAACTCCTCCCCAAGAAAATCAATCAACGCCCGCACCGACGGCAGCAAACCGCGACGTGACGGAAAAATCGCGTGGACGATTCCGCACTTTGGCGCCCATCCCGGCACCAGCTCCATCAGGTGCCCGGCAGCAATGTCGTCGCGCACCACCACGCTGGGCAAATGCGCCACGCCGACGCCTGCCAGCACCGCATGGCGCAAGGCCAACAAGTCGTCAGTGACCATGCGCGGCGCATGCCAGATCAACGCGCTGGCGCCCTCTGCGCCAAACAGCTCCCACTGGTAATCACGCTGCGCCGCGCCCCAGTGCACGCTCGGCAAGCCGCTGAGGTCCGCCGGGGTGGCAGGGGATGACAGGCGTTCGGCGAAGGCCGGGCTGCCCACCAGGCACTGAGTGCTGTTGCCCAGCACCTTCATCACCATGTCGGTATTTTCCAGTGGCGGGAAGCGCACGCGCAGGGCGATGTCGAAGCCCTCGTGAATCAGGTCGACCCGGCGGTTGGTGCTCTCGATGAACAGCTCGACCAGCGGGTACTTGAGCATGTAGCGGGTCAGCATCGGCCCGACCCAGGAATTGAGCAGGGCGGTAGGGCAGCTGATGCGCACCAGGCCCTGGGGTTCGGAGCGGTTGCGCTCGATCAGTTCGGCAGCACTCTCCGCTTCCACCCGCATGGCCAGGCAACGCTGGTAATAGGCCTGGCCGATTTCGGTCAGCGAACAATGCCGGCTGGTGCGATGCAGCAGACGTACACCCAGGCGCTCTTCAAGCTCGGCGATGCGCCGGCTGAGCTTGGACTTGGGCATGTCCAGCGCACGTCCGGCCGCAGCAAACCCACCATGCTCCACCACCTGGGTGAAGTAATAAAGGGTGTTGAGATCTTCCACCATCGTTCTCCAAATAGAACGCTATGACTGATTTTTGCAGTCTAGCGCACCAAAGGCTTCGGTTTTAAGCTTTATCCATCGCAGCAAACCACAGATTCGGAGGCCACATGAAAAACATCATCGGTATTTACACCAGCCCGCGCGGTCATTGGGTCGGTGACGGTTTTCCGGTCCGCACGCTGTTTTCCTATGACAACCTGGGCAAGCACATCAGCCCGTTTCTGCTGCTGGATCACGCCGGTCCTGCTGAATTCAGCCCGACCACGGCGCGCCGTGGCGTTGGTCAGCATCCACACCGCGGCTTCGAGACCGTGACGATCGTCTACAAGGGCGAAGTGGAACACCGTGATTCCACTGGCAGTGGCGGCAAAATCGGTCCGGGTGACGTGCAATGGATGACTGCGGCTTCGGGGATTCTCCATGAAGAGTTTCACTCCCAAGCCTTTGCCAAAAGCGGCGGCACCCTGGAAATGGTGCAGCTGTGGGTCAACCTGCCGGCCAGGGACAAAATGGCCGACGCCGGTTACCAGACGATTCTTGACGGCGACATCCCGGCCATCGCGCTGAAGAACGATGCCGGCAGCCTGCGCCTGATCGCCGGGGAATTCGACGGCCACACCGGCCCGGCGCGCACCTTCACCCCGATCGACGTCTGGGACCTGCGCCTCAAGGCGAGCAAGCCGCTGACCCTGGACCTGCACGAAGGCCGCAATACGGCGCTGGTGGTGTTGCGTGGCACGGTTCAGGTCAACGGCCAGGAACGGGTCCGAGAAGGCCAGCTTGTTCTGTTTGGCCGCGATGGTCACCAGCTCAGCCTGGAAGCCAATAGCGACGCGGTGGTGTTGCTGCTCAGCGGCGAGCCCATCGACGAACCCGTCGTCGGCCATGGTCCGTTCGTGATGAACAGCGAGCAGGAAATCCACCAGGCCTTTGCTGACTTTCAATCGGGCCGCTTCGGCCGGATGAGCGGTTGAACTCAATGCTGCACCGCTGTGGCGCGGCCGGGTCGTGTGACTACGCTTGCCTGACCGCGATGTAAAACAAAAAAACCGAAATCACTGCGCCGGCTTGATCGGCATCGATAAATAGCGAGGATTACCCCATGACTACTTCCTACAAACGTCTCGACAAGGATAACGCCGCGGTTCTGTTGGTCGACCATCAAGCAGGCTTGCTGTCGCTGGTGCGCGACATTGATCCGGATCGTTTCAAGAACAATGTGCTGGCCCTGGCCGACCTGGCCAAGTACTTCAAGCTGCCGACCATCCTGACCACCAGCTTTGAAACCGGCCCGAACGGCCCGCTGGTGCCGGAGCTCAAGGCACTGTTCCCCGACGCGCCCTACATCGCTCGTCCTGGCCAGATCAATGCCTGGGACAATGAAGATTTCGTCAAGGCGATCAAGGCGACCGGCAAGAAGCAGTTGATCATCGCCGGTGTGGTGACCGAAGTCTGCGTGGCATTCCCGGCGCTGTCGGCCCTGGCTGAAGGCTTTGAAGTTTTCGTGGTGACCGACGCTTCCGGCACGTTCAACGAACTGACCCGGCAATCGGCCTGGGATCGCATGTCGTCCTCCGGCGCGCAGTTGATGACCTGGTTCGGCCTGGCCTGCGAGCTGCATCGCGACTGGCGCAACGACGTGGAAGGCCTGGCCACTCTGTTCTCCAACCACATCCCGGACTACTGCAACCTGATGACCAGCTACAACACGCTGACCAGCAAGTAAGCGCGCCCATCGCCCCTTGTAGGAGCTTGCGAAGGCTGCGATCTTTTGATCTTTCGAGATTCCAAAAGATCGCAAGCTTCGCCAGCTCCTGCAATGCGTGCGATGGTTGCGTAAATGAGTCCCTGCCGGAGCCGCTCGATGCTGTCATTGCTCACCGATCACCCGTTGTTCTGTGCGCTGGCCCTGATCCTCATCGACTTGGGGTTGTGGCGCCTGATTAGTGCCAATGGTAGCCAGTGGAAACTCGTGGCGCGGCTGGTGATCTTTTCGCTGTTCAGCGTCCTGCTGTTCAACGAAGGCTTGAACCCTCTGGAACCGGCGCCCTGGGCCGACAATGTGCCGTTGCACCTGGCCGCAACCGGCTTGCAAATCGGTTGGTGGCTGTTCGGCGCACGCACGCTCACGGTATTGATTGGCGCGGTGATGATGCAGCGGGTCGGGCACACCGGTCGCCTGCTTCAGGATCTGCTTGGGGCAGTGATTTTTCTCATCGCCATCATCGCCGCCCTGGCCTACGTGCTGGATTTGCCGGTCAAGGGTGTACTGGCCACCTCTGGCGCCCTGGCGATCATCGTCGGCCTGGCGTTGCAAAGCACCTTGAGCGACGTGTTTTCCGGGATCGTCCTCAACACCACCAAACCCTATCAACTGGATGACTGGATTTCCATCGACGGCACCGAAGGCCGGGTCACTGACATCGATTGGCGTGCCACGCGCCTGCAAACCAGCCAGGGCAGCATGGCGGTGATTCCCAACTCGCTGGCAGCCAAAGCCAAGATCATCAACTTCAGCCGGCCGAGCAACATGTTCGGCGTTTCGGTCAGCGTTCAGGTCAGCCCGCATGCGCGGCCCAACTCGGTGATCGAGGCGCTGGAGCGGGCGATGCAGGGCTGTCGCCAGTTGCTGGACACCCCGGCGCCAAGTGTGGCGCTGAAAAGCTCCGGCAGCAGCGGCGCGGAATACGAGATCAGTGGTTTCGTCGCCTCGATGGGTGAGAAGCGTGTGGTGCGCAATCAACTGTTCGACCTGGCGTTCCGCCATTTGCAGGCCTCGGGTGTAAGCCTGCTGTCGAGCGTCGAATCCAATGCGCCTGCCGGGCTGTCACGGCCACTGGCATTGCTGGACAGCTCGAGCATCTTCTCGACCCTGCGTCAGGAAGAAAAGGACACCTTCAGCCAGAACATGAAGCTGCAGAACTTCCGCGCCGGCGAACTGATCCTTCCGGCGGGTGAGGTCAGCGACCATCTGTTCATCATCGAATCCGGCGTGGTGTCGGTCGAGCTGAGCCGTGATGGCGTCAGGTTCGAGTCCGGGCGCATGGGGCCGGGTGAAGTAATCGGCGAAGGCGGCATACTCTCCGATACCGCGCTGCCGGCGGACTTCACCGCCAAGACCTTCTGCAGCCTGTACCGCATCGAAAAGGACTACCTGAAACCCTGCCTCGACGCGCGCCACGACATCAGCGAGGCCATGACGGCGCTGCTGGATTACCGCCTGGAAAAAGCCCGAACCCTGACCATGGAAACGCCCAAGGCGGTGGAGAAAAAAGGGTTCCTGCAATGGCTGCGGCGCCGCGGCGAAAGCTAACAGCGCTCTCGTTGCCTGTACTGATGCTAACACCCACAGTTGACCGTTCTCCCGGCACCCCGTCACTCTTGTGGGAGCGAGCCTGCTCGCGATGAGGCCATCACCGTCACCGCACACTCACCAATGGCCTACCCAAGTTCTGAAATATTGGCTATTTGAGCAACCCACCGAGGGGTTTAACGTAGCTCCACCTTCACTTGTTCCCGGAGCCCGTCATGAAAGCTCGTACCGATTTCTACACCGCTTCCCCTGACGCTCTGAAAGCCATGATCGCGCTGGAAACGGCGGTCTCCAAACTGCCGCTGGAAAAGACTCTGGTTGAGCTGGTCAAACTGCGCGCTTCGCAAATCAACGGCTGTGCGTTCTGCATCGACATGCACACCGCCGACGCAATCAAGGGCGGCGAGACGCCACGCCGCCTGTTCGCCGTGACGGCATGGCGCGAAGCACCGTTTTTCAGCGACCGTGAACGCGCCGCATTGCTGTGGACCGAGTCCCTGACCCAACTGAGCCTGACCCACGCCCCGGACGAAGACTACGAAGTTGTCGCCGCGCAGTTCAGCCCCAAGGAAATGGTCGACCTGACCGTCGCCATCAGCACCATCAACAGCTGGAACCGCCTGGCCGTCGGCTTCCGCAAGATGCCGCAGGACTGAGCAAATCAATGCCCATCCGCCGAAGGCCCTGGCGGTGGTTGCACCTTGCGCATCAAGGGCACCATCGCCGTGGCGATGACGAAGCACACCATGATCATTAGAAACGTATCGCCGTAAGTCTGGGTTTGCGCCTCGCGATAGGTCAGCAACCACAGTTGTCGCAGGCTCGCCGTAACACCTGCGTCACCACTCTGGCCCAAAGCGGCAAAGTTCTGGCCGACCTGGGACAGCCACTGATTCAGCGCCTCGTTAGTGCTGTTCAGATTCTCCGCCAGGCGCGTGAAGTGCAGGTTGGTGCGGTCGTTGAGGATGGTGGCGCAGGCGGCGATGCCGATGGCGCCGCCGAGGTTGCGCATCAGGTTGAACAGGCCCGAGGCGTGTTTGAGTCGTGCCGGGGCCAGGCCGCCGAGGGTCAGTGTAACGGCGGGGGGCACTGCCAGTTGCTGGGCAATCCCACGCAGCGCTTGCGGCAGCATTAATTGCCCCGCGCCCCAGTCGTGGGTGATCGGGCTGAACTCCCACATCGACACCGCGAACAAGCCCAGCCCGACCATCATGATCCAGCGCAAATCGATGCGATTGGCCAGAAAGGCGTACAGCGGAATCGCCAGGACCTGGAACACGCCGGTGGAGAAAACCGCCAGACCAATGTCCAGCGCGCTGTAACCGCGCACCCGGCCGAGAAACAGCGGCGTCAGGTAAATCGTTGCGAACAGGCCGATGCCGGTGACAAACGAGAAAAAGCAGCCGAGGGCAAAATTGCGGTCCTTCAATGCGCGCAAATCCACAATCGGATTGGCCACGGACAATGTCCGGACAATAAACGCCAGACCTGCCAGGCCACTGATCCACGCAGTGGTGAGGATCGTGCTGTCGCTGAACCAGTTCCAGCGCGGGCCTTCTTCGAGGGTGTATTCGAGGCAGCCGAGAAACAGCGCGAGAAACACCATGCTCAGGTAGTCGGCGCCCTTGAGCAGTGACAGTTCAGGCTGGTCGATTTTTACCAGCAGGGGCACGGCCACCGCAACGAATATTCCTGGAACCAGATTGATATAGAACAGCCAGTGCCAGGATGAAATGTCGGTGATGTAGCCGCCAATCACCGGGCCCAGCGTGGGGGCCAGGGACGCGACCGCGCCGATGGTCGCCGCCGCGATTACTCGTTGTTTGCCGGTGAAGAAAAAGAACGCGGTGGTAAACACCAGCGGGATCATCGAACCACCGAGAAATCCTTGCAGGGCACGGAAGGCGATCATGCTCTGGATGTTCCAGGCCAGGCCGCACAACAGGCTGGCCAGGGTGAAGCCCACCGCCGATGCGCTGAACAGCCAGCGTGTCGAGAACACCCGGGACAGCCAGCCCGACAACGGGATGACGATGATCTCGGCGATCAGGTAGCTGGTTTGCACCCAGGCAGTTTCGTCTGTTCCGGCGGACAGCCCCCGCCAATGTCGCGCAATGACGCCGAAACGATCTGGATATCCAGCAAGGCGATGAACATGCCGATGCACATGCTGGCGAAGGCGAAGACCTTGGTCGCCGTGGTCATCCCGGCGGCATCGAACGGCGGCGCGGGGGCGGCGACGGCGCGGCTCATGGTGCGCTGGCCACGGCGGGTGCAGCGGGTTCGGCGCGGGTGTCCACTTCGGCCGTGACCGACAGCCCAGGGCGCAGATGGCCGAGCACGCCATCCGCCGGATCGAGCAGGATGCGCACCGGCACCCGCTGCACAATCTTGGTGAAGTTGCCGGTGGCGTTCTCCGGTGGCAGCACGCTGAACTGCGCACCGCTGGCCGGCGCCAGGCTGTCGAGACGACCGTGGAATTCCTGGCCGGACAGCACGTCGGCGCGGATGCTCACGCGTTGCCCGGGTTTCATCCGCGCCAGTTGGTCTTCCTTGAAGTTGGCATCGACCCACAAGCCGCTGGCCGGCACCACAGAGAGTTGCTGCGAACCCGCCTGCGCATAGGCGCCGACCCGTGCGCGGCGGTTGCCGATCACGCCGTCGACCGGGGCGCGCAGTTCGGTATAGCCGAGATTCAACTGCGCCAGGTCTCGCTCGGCGCGGGCTTGCTGGAGGGCGGCGCGGGCCTGTTGTTTCTGTGTATCGATCACCGCCAGTTGGCGTTGCGCGGCCAGCAGTTCGGCCTGAGCGCGGGCGCTCAGCGCTTGCGCGGTTTTAAACGTGGCGTCGGCACGTTGCGCGCTTTCGACTGACACGGCATTGGTCGTCACCAAGCGTTTATAGCGAGCATTGTCATCGCGCGAGCGAGAGGTTTCGGCACCCGCCGCATCAATACCGGCACGGGCCTGACCGATCACGGCTTGCTGCAATTGTTCAGTGGCGTCGAGGTTGGCCAGCAGCGCTTCTTCGGCCGCGACCGCACCTTCAGCCTTGGCCAGATTGGCGCGATAGTCACGAGCGTCGAGGCGAATCAGCACATCTCCGGCCTTCACCGACTGGTTGTCGCTGACCAGCACCTCGTCAATGTAGCCCGCGACCTTGGGCCCGATCACCGTCACGTCTGCGCCGATGTAAGCATCGTCGGTTTCCTCGATGAAGCGGCCGCTGGTCCACCAGTGTGAAGTGTAAAAGACCGCCGCAATCAGCACCGCGATGACTGCACTCAGCAGCGCCAGGCGTTTGAACAGGGGAGACCTGGATTGTGCCTTCACAGCAACTTCTGGATCGGGGCTGGGCATGCTGGTCATGACGAAATACCTGTGGGGAGATCTATTATTACGATCATAATATGACGTATGTAATATTTTCAGGCAATTCCTTTTTCGTACCGACCGTCAGAAGGGAGCAAGGACTGGATCTGGAGCGTATTCGCCATTCGAGAGCAGGCTCGCTCCCACAGGGTATTGGTGGTGGACGCAGCATTTGTGTTCGGCGCAGATCACTGTGGGAGCCGGGCTTGCCCACGATGGCGTCTGCACATTCAACATTGAGGTGACTGGGGAAGACAGTGGCTCCCACATTGGATATTCGCCCGGCTAGGGCGCAGTGTGGGAGCCGTGCAAGAGGTGCTTAGACCCGCTCAAATATCGCTGCAATGCCCTGGCCGCCGCCAATGCACATTGTCACCAGCGCATACCGGCCGTTGATGCGGTGCAGCTCATGGATGGCCTTGGTCGCAATAATTGCCCCCGTCGCGCCTACAGGGTGCCCCAGCGCAATGCCCGAGCCATTTGGATTGACCTTGGCCGGATCAAGGCCGAGCTCCTGGCTGACTGCGCAAGCCTGGGCGGCGAAGGCGATGTTGGCCTCGACCACATCCATATCCTGCACTGAGAGCCCCGCACGCTTTAGCGCCAGGCGCGTTGCGGGGATGGGGCCCAGGCCCATGAGTTCGGGCTCGACACCTGCATGGGCATAGCTGACCAGGCGCGCCAGCGGGCGCAGGCTGTTGCGCTGCACCGCGTCCCCGGTGGCCATCACCAATGCCGCAGCGCCATCGTTCAACCCCGAAGCGTTGCCCGCCGTTACCGAACCGTCCTTCTTGAACGCCGGCTTCATCTGCGCCAGCTGTTCCAGGGTTGTCGCCCGGGGATGTTCGTCGACGTTGAACAGAATGGTTTCCTTGCGCCCCTGGATTTCTACTGTCGCGATCTGTTCGTTGAAATACCCGTTGGCAATGGCAAAGGCTGCGCGCTTTTGATCCTCCAGGGCGAGGGCGTCCTGCATTTCGCGGGTAATGCCGTTGCGCGCCGCGACGTTCTCGGCGGTGATGCCCATATGAATGCCGTGGAATGGGTCATGCAGGATACCCAGCATGTAGTCGACGGCCTGCACGTTGCCCATACGCGCACCCCAGCGCGCTGACGGCAGCAGGTATGGCCCGCGGCTCATGGACTCGGCACCGGCGCCGATGGCGATTTCGGCATCGCCGAGCAGCAGCGTCTGGGCCGCGCTAATAATGGCTTGCAAACCAGAGCCGCACAGGCGATTGACGTTGTAGGCGGGCGTCTCCTTGGGGATGCCGGCGTTCATTGCCGCTACACGGGAAATGTAGGCGTCGCGGGTTTCGGTGGGGATCACGTTACCCATCACCAGATGGCCGACCTGCGCCGGATCGACGCCGGAGCGTTGCAGGGCGGCCTTGACCGCAGTGGTCGCCAGATCGGCCGGTGGCACGTCCTTGAGCGAACCGCCAAAAGTACCAATGGCGGTGCGGGCGGCGCTGACGACAAAAACTTCTGGAGTGTTCATGGGGGTGTTCCTTTCGACGGATTCTTTTCAGTGCTGCGATTGAGCAGGGCGCTCAGCGCTGTTTGCGCTTCCTGGGTGTTCAGGCGTTCGATAAACAGAAGGTTTTCCTGGCGGATCGTCGCTTGCAGTTCCGCCAGCGAGGCCTGCTTGAGCAATTGCCGGGACTGGCGCAATGCACCTTGCGGCAACGCCAGCAGACGTTGGGCCAGTTGCCGCGCGGCGGTCAGGCATTGCGGGCCGTCCTCGCACAGTTCGTTGGCCAGGCCCCACTGCACCGCGTCGGCGCCGCCCAGGGTTTCTCCCAGCAGCAGCAAACGAGCGGCGCGGGCGTGGCCAAGCAACCGCGGCAACAGCAGGGTGGCGCCGAATTCCGGGCACAGGCCGATGTTCACGAACGGCATGCGCAACTTGGCATTACGGCTGACCACCACCTGATCGCAGTGCAGCAGCAAGGTCGTGCCAATGCCAATGGCCGCGCCACATACCGCCGCGATTAACGGCGTTTGCAACTGGGTCACCACCCCCATCAGGCGAAATGCAGGGCTGTCCAGGTGGGTGGGCGGGTACTGCAGGAAATCCACCAGGTCATTGCCGCTGGTGAAACAGCTGTCGCCACCGGTGATGATGACCACGCCGATGGCCGGGTCCTCGTCTGCGGCCTGCAACAGGTCGGCGAGCTGCGTGTACATGGCGTTGTTCAGCGCGTTGAGCTTGTCGGGACGGTCAAACGTCAGCGTCAGTACGCCGGCGTCGCGGTCCTGTTTGATCAGATCGTTCATAAGCGACTCTGTGGTTCGATGCATCGGCCACTCTAAGCGCGGGACCTGCACCGGATCTATGACAAAACGGGTCAACGCACCTGCTTCTTTTTGCCATGTTGCAAGGCCGTGAGATTGGCGACACACCCATTCGGGGTATGGTGCCGCCGCCCTGATCGCTCGATAGTGGCTGCATCCGCTCATTTAGAACGCTTGAGAAGGTGAATTTGCCATGCGCAAGGCTTTCAAGTTGATGTTCAGTGTGATCCTGGTTCCTTTGTCACTCAATGTGCACGCCGCCGAAGTCGACGGTGCGAAAACGCTGCGGTTGTACAACTGGGCGGATTACATTGGCGAGAAAACCCTTTCCGACTTTGAAAAAGCCAGCGGCATCAAGGTCATCTACGACACCTTCGATGCCTACGAAACGGTCCAGGCAAAGCTGCTCACCGGACACTCCGGCTATGACCTGGTGGTGCTCAACGCGTCCCTCGCGCCGCCCCTGATCCAGGCGAAAGTATTCCAGCCGCTGGACAAGAAATTATTGCCGGGCTGGAACAACCTTGACCCCAAGGTGCTGCAGGACCTGCAGGGATTCGACGCCGGCACGCAGTATTCCGCGCCCTACACCTGGGGCAGCAACGGCATCACCTACAACGTCGACAAGATCAGGGAGCGCATGCCGGATGCGCCGATCGGCTCGCTGGCAATGATCTTCGATCCCAAGATTGTCTCGCGCTTCGCCGACTGCGGCGTGACCTTGGTGGATGCCCCGACCGAAGTGATTCCCCTGGCCCTGAAGTACCTCGGCCGCGACCCGCGCAGTGCCGCGCCGGCGGACCTGAAGGCCGCGCAGGAACTGCTGTTGTCAGTGCGCCCCTTCATTCGCAAGTTCGACTCTGTCAACTACCTGACCAGCCTGCCCAATGGCGATGTGTGCATGGCCATGACCTGGTCCGGCGACTACGCCACGGCCATGGCGCGCGCCGAGGAGGCCAAGCTGAAGATCAACCTGGCGTACTTCATCCCCAGGGAAGGTTCGCTGATCTGGTTCGACAACCTGTACATCCCGGCCGATGCGCCGCACGTCGCCAATGCGCACAAGTTCCTCGACTACCTGATGCAGCCTCAGGTGATGGCCGATGTCACCGATTACATCCACTACGCCAACAGCAACGCGGCTGCCACGCCGCTGGTGAACGCCGAAGTGCGCAACAACCTGGCGATTTATCCCGATGAAGAGACCCGCGCGCGGCTGTTTCCACAGAAGACTCAGGACGCCAAGGACATGCGCGCGATGACGCGAGTCTGGAGCACGGTGAAAAGCGGGATTTGAGCGTTCAACTATTCGGTTCGAGGTTTTCCTATGGCTACCCCAACTCAACACATTTTTTCCGCTGCTGAAGAGTCCCGGCTGGTCAAGGCCGATAAAGCCCACTACATGCACGGTTATCACATGTTCGACGAACACGCCGAGCAGGGCTCGCTGAACATCGTCGCTGGTGATGGCGCTTATATCTACGACACCCAGGGCAACCGTTTTCTCGATGCCGTGGGCGGCATGTGGTGCACCAACATTGGCCTGGGACGCGAAGAAATGGCCCTGGCGATAGCCGACCAGGTGCGCCTGCTGGCCTATTCAAACCCGTTCTGCGACATGTCCAACAACGTGGCTATCCAGCTCTGCGAGAAACTCGCCAGCCTGGCCCCGGGCGATCTCGACCACGTGTTCCTGACCACGGGCGGCTCGACCGCCGTGGACACCGCCTACCGGCTGATCCAGTACTACCAGAACTGCCGTGGCAAACCGGAAAAAAAGCACATCATTGCTCGCTACAACGCGTATCACGGCTCGACCACCCTGACCATGTCGATCGGTAACAAGGCCGCCGACCGCGTCCCGGAATTCGACTACGCCCACGAGCGTATTCACCACGTGTCCAACCCCAATCCGTATCGCGCACCGGACGGCATGGACGAAGCACAGTTCCTAGAGTTCCTGGTCAAGGAGTTCGAAGACAAGATCCTCGCCATCGGCGCCGACCAGGTGGCGGGTTTTTTGCCGAGCCCATCATGGGCTCGGGCGGGGTGATCATTCCGCCCAAGGGCTACCTCAAGCGTATGTGGGAAGTCTGCCAACGCTACGACATCCTATTCGTCGCCGACGAAGTGGTGACCTCGTTCGGACGGCTGGGCAAGTTTTTCGCCTCGTGGGATCTGTTTGACGTGCAACCAGACATCATCACCACCGCCAAGGGCCTGACGTCGGCTTACCTGCCGCTGGGCGCCTGCATTTTTTCCGAGCGCATCTGGAAGGTTATCGCCGAGCCGGGCAAGGGCCGTTGCTTCAGTCACGGTTTCACTTACAGCGGGCATCCGGTGTGCTGTACCGCAGCGCTGAAGAACATCGAAATCATCGAGCGCGAACAGCTTTTGGAGCACGTCGATGCAGTCGGCACGTATCTGGAAGAACGCCTGGCGACCCTCGGCGACCTGCCGCTGGTTGGAGATGTGCGCTGCCAGAAGTTCATGGCCTGCGTCGAGTTCGTGGCTGACAAGCGCAGCAAGGCGTTGTTTGCCGACGAGATCAACATTGGCGAGAGGATTCATTCCCGGGCGCAGTCGAAGGGCTTGCTGGTACGCCCGATCATGCACCTCAATGTCATGTCGCCGCCGTTGATCCTGACCTGCGCCCAGGTCGATGAAATCGTCGAGACCCTGCGCGAGTGTATTCTTGAGGTGGCGGCCGAGCTCCAGGCGAGCGGGCAGTACCAGGGCCAATGATTGCGTCGAACAGGCTGTTACCAGGAACCCGCTCACCCGCTAGACTGCGGGGCATGAGCAAACCAGACGACGATACGCTGATCGCATTGCCCTTCGGGGCCCTGCACAAATGGCACGGGCAAATGCGCGAGGCGTTTGCGCATCGTGGACGCA
>NZ_JAEKEG010000024.1 GCF_016651255.1 Pseudomonas sp. TH10 | reverse complement strand
TGGTGGCCGCTTCTTCGCCAACCGGCTGCAGGCTCAGGCTGATCTTGCCGTCGGGACGAACCTCCTTGATGAAGCCCTTCTCTTCCTTGCCGGCGCGCATGAACTTAAAGATTTCGTTCTTGTGAATCAAGCCCCAGTGCTTGTTGTTGATGATCGCCTTGAAACCCATGTCAGTGGCTTCGGCAACCAGCAGGTCAACTTCCTGGCCCTGGCTGTAGTTGGCCGGGGTCTTGTCGAGGTAGCGATCCAGACGCGCCGTCGCGGTGATGCGGCGGGTGTGTTTGTCGAGGTAGACGTGCACCACGCAGTACTCGCCAGCGGTCATCTGGCGTTTTTCTTCGGAATACGGCAGCAACAGATCCTTCGGCAGCCCCCAATCGAGGAACACACCGATGCTGTTGACTTCAACAACTTTCAGACTGGCAAATTCGCCGACCTGTACTTTTGGTTTCTCTGTGGTGGCGAGAAGTTTGTCTTCGCTGTCCAGATAAACAAAAACGTTAAGCCAATCTTCATCTTCGCTGGGAATATCTTTAGGGATATAACGGTTGGGCAAAAGAATTTCGCCGTCGGCACCGCCGTCCAGATATAAACCGAAGTTAGTGTGTTTAACCACTTGCAAACTGTTGTAACGCCCGACTAAAGCCATTTCCAGAACCCTCATTACGTGGGCGGCATTCTACCCGGTTTTGCGGTCAGCGTTCTGCGCCCGGCCCGGTGGCGCCGCAAAATTAGCTCAAAAGCTTGATTTTCATGGGTTTGGCTCACCGGCAACCAGCCGCTCGTCCGACCAACCGACCCAGCTTCAGCGCCCATCGCCTGCACAAAAAACGTTTTCTCATCCACACGTCTTTAGATAAAACAGCAGCTTAGGGCGACCGAAAGATTATTAATCCGGTTTAAATCCCACCGCCGCCAGGATTAAATCGGGGGATATTTACCAAGCAATTGTCAAGTTATTACTGTACGATGCCTGGCCGAGTTACTTTTCTACAGGTTAATGGCCGCCATGCGTGTAAAAGCATCCACCAGCAAAGCAAAGCCAGCTCCAGCCGTTGAAACCAGCGAATCGATCAACGATCAGATCGCAGCGTTCCTCAAGTCCGGCGGCGAGATCCAGCAAATTGCCAAAGGCGTCAGTGGCCAGACGTTCGGCCCGTCCAAGCAGATTAGCCTGGGCAAAAAGTAATAGCGGCATCAACTGGTCCTTAGGCGCTTTGAGCTTCGAAGCGCTTGGACTGAACTCTCTCGAAATACCCGCACAAACTCCCAACTCTCAAAAATCGACGAACGGCCTTCAGCGCCGGGCATTCGCCGGTATCCTTGCACGCGTCTAGATCAAGCGTTTCAACAGGCTCACCGGCTTGTGCTCGCTGTTCATGGAGTGACGCATGTTCAAGCCCCCACTCATATTGCTCGGCACCCTGCTGTCGTGTTCGCTAGCCCATGCGCAGATCTTCCAGCGCGAGTTGGGCGACTTCGACCTGAAACTTGGCACCTCGCCCTCCCGCAGCATGGCCCAGGGCCTGGTCAAACCGGCCGCCGTCGGCTCATTCCATGGCGGCCTTGACCTGAGCCACGACAGCGGGTTCTACGTCGGCCAATGGTCACCCAGCATGGGCCTGAGTCCAGGTAACAACCTGGAAGTCGATTCATACATGGGCTTCAAGCAGCCCTTCGACCAGACGCTCGGTTACGAGGTCGGGATGATTCACTACAGCTACCCGAAAGTGGACACCCTCGACAGCCAGGAGCTGTTTGGCGGCCTGACATTTCTGGGCAGCCGCTTCGGCGCCGCGTTCAGTAACGACCCCGACAAGCAAAACAGCACCGTGTTTGCCGATCTTGGCGGCAACAAGCCGTTTGGAATTGGGGTCAGCATGAAGTACACCAGCCACCAGCTGAACGCGCCGGTCTCGGTCGACGGCGGCTATATCGGCAGCTTTACCGACTGGTCAGTGCAGCTTTCCCGCCCCTTCATGGGCATCGACCTGAACCTGATCTACAGCGATTCCAACCTCAGCGGCAATGATTGCTCCGCCTATTCCGGACACAACAGCCAGTGCGACGGGCTGGTAACCCTCAAGGCCGAGCGCAGCTTCTACTGAGCGGCCGGGTGCTGTGCGCCGATGATATGAACTGCAAGGCTGATCCTGCGATCACATAAGAATCTCCTCAAATAGCCAGGCTCTTGCAAGGACTCGCCCATGTCGCGCTGGTTTAAATGTCTCGCCGTCATCCTCACCCTAAGCCTCGCCCTCGGCGCTTGCAGTCGCGTCGGGCTGGCCTACCGTAACCTCGACGTGATCATTCCCTGGACGCTCAGCGACTATGTGGATATGCATGGCGAGCAAAAAGACTGGTTCAACGAACGCCTCAAGGAACACCTGAGCTGGCACTGCACCACGCAACTGCCGGGTTATCTGGATTGGCTGGATCGTTTGCAGACCATGGTCGAAACCAATCAGGTAACCGACGCCGCGCTCCAGGCGCGTACTGCGGAAGCCAAACAAGCCATCGCCGAAACCGCCCAGGCAATCACCCCTTCGGCAATCGAACTGCTGCAAGGGCTGGATGACAAACAGGTTGCCGAGATGAATGACGCGTTTGCCAAGGATCTGCGCAAGCGTCAGCAGGATTACGTCAATCCGCCACTGACAGAACAAATCGCCGAGCGCGGCGCACGCATGGTTAAACGCTTGAATGACTGGCTCGGGCCTTTGAGCGCGACCCAGGAACAACGCGTGATGGCATGGTCAACGGCGTTGGGCGATCAAAACACCCAGTGGATCGCCAACCGTGCGCATTGGCAGAAGCAATTCAGTGCCGCGGTTGCACAGCGCAAGAGTCCGGAGTTTGCGCAACGCATCGAGACGTTGCTGGTGAACAGGGAGAGCTTGTGGACGCCGGCTTATCGCCAGGCCTTCGCTGCAACCGAAGCACAGGCTCGATCGCTGTTTGTGGATTTGATGGCCGAAAGCACGCCGGCTCAGCGCGAGCGGTTGCTGAAGAAGATCGAGGGAGTGAGGAAAGACTTCAACGATTTGAAATGCCTGAAAGCGGCGCAGCAAAATTGAATAAAGACCCGTTCAGATTCCACAATTGCATGTGGGAGCGAGCCTGCTCGCGATAGCGTCATCACATCCAACATCAATGTTGAATGCTGTACCGCATCGCGAGCAGGCACGCTCCCACAGATTTGAGCCGCACGGGCATCGCGGGCCTTCAGGCGATTTGGGCTTTTGAGGCCACCACATCAAACGTCGACTCATCCAGCGCATCGGCCTGCTCATCCAGCACCTGACGCGGGTGATCATTGCCAGGAATGCTGCTGTCGATCAGGCTCAACAAGCTCGATCCACGCGCCGTCAAGATGTAGTTGGACCCCGAGCCACCCTGCTCTTCTGGCCGAGGTTCGATGTAACCGCGCTCCAGCAATAGCTTTTCGTACTCTCCTGCCACGGCTTTAAGGTGATCAAGGTTTTCGGGTTCCCCGCCCTCTGCCGCCTTCGCCGCCGCATACTTTTCTGCATAAGCACGTGGCGCGAAGCTTGTGTCATCGCTCTGCACTTCATGCAGCAAACATTCAATCAAATCCCAGTTATAAGTCGTCATCCTGATTCAACCTCCAAGCCAGAGAGTGAGATGGCCTTCATAGAGTGTGACCTGCACCGATCCCAGCCGTTCAGCCTGGATTTTCAGCGGCACTGACCGGCGGTATGTCGAATTGGGCGAAGGCCGTACGACTAGTGGGTGTGAGCTACCTCGACGCTGACTGTAGGAGAAACCACCATGAACGTTCAAAACCATCCGGTCGTGAGCCGCGAAGAATGGCTCGCCGCGCGCCGGCAACACCTGGCCCAAGAAAAGCCTTTACCCGCGAGCGCGACAAACTCAGCGCCGAACGCCGCGCCTTGCCATGGGTGAAGATCGATAAGGACTACCACTTCCAGGGCCCAGGCGGCGAACTGAAACTGGCCAACCTGTTTGGCGGCCGCAGCCAGCTGATCATCTACCACTTCATGTTTGCCGAGGGTTGGACCGAAGGTTGCCCTGGGTGCTCCTTCCTGAGCGATCACATCGACGGTACCAACCTGCACCTGGCCCATCATGACGTCTCTGTGGTTGCGGTCTCCCACGCGCCTTATGCCCGATTCCAGGACTTCCGGCAACGCATGGGCTGGAAGTTTGACTGGGTGTCATCTGAAGGTTGCGACTTTAACTACGACTTTGGCGTCTGCGCGCGGGCTGAGGATATTGCCGCCGGAAAAGCCACCTACAACTACGAAAAATCTGACGGTACAGAAGAAGAACTGCCTGGCCTCAGCGTCTTTTATCGCAACGAAGCCGGGGATATTTTTCACACCTACTCCACCTATGCCCGGGGCCTCGACCTGTTGGTTGGGGCATACAACTACCTGGACCTCACGCCCAAGGGCCGTAATGAGGAAGAAATCATGGAGTGGGTGCGGCACCACGACCGCTATGAGGAGCAAGCACCGGCAAGCTGCTGCCATCGTTGAACGTAGGGGGCGCTGTGTTTCTGAACTTTTTGCGTACCAAAACGCTCAACCCGTTATACCGCCCTCACCGGAAACGAGGCTGCCCCATGAAGACATTGCTGAAAATCACCCTTGCCGCCACGCTTGCCTGCGCCCTCCCCGCCTGGGCCTGCACGCCTGAAGAAGCCACCGCCAAACGCGAGCAGCTGGCCAAGGAAGTGACCCGGCTGACCGAGCAGAACCCGGCCAAGGCCAAGGAAATCAACGCCGAGTTGCAGAAGATGGACCTGGGCACTGCCAGTGCCGATTTGCCGGATAAATGCCAGCTGATTGACCAGCGGCTCAAAGAGCTGAATTCAGCAGAGAAAAAAGCTGAAAGCTAAAAGCCATAAAAAAACCCGGACACTGTCCGGGTTTTTTCTGTGTGCCTGAAACGACTTACTCAGCCGCAGGCTCTGCCGGCTTGCGGCGCTTGAGCGGCGCCATGCCGTCGCTGCTCACCAACGAGTCAGGCTTGGGACGGTTGGCGCTCTTGCGCTTGGTCGGCGTCTTGGCGGCGGTTTTTTTCTTGTCGCCCTTGGCGTCGGTCTTTTTCTTCTTCACGCCAACGGCTTTGCCCGAGGCCTTGACCTTTTTCGGTCCGCCGTAGGTGCCTTTGACTTCCTTGATGGTGCGGCGCTCGAAGCTCTGCTTCAGATAGCGCTCGATGCTCGACATCAGGTTCCAGTCGCCGTGGCAGATCAGCGAGATCGCCAGACCGTCATTGCCGGCGCGGCCGGTACGACCGATACGGTGTACGTATTCGTCGCCGCTGCGTGGCATGTCGAAGTTGATCACCAGATCCAGGCCATCAACGTCCAGACCACGGGCCGCCACGTCGGTGGCAACCAGAATCTTCACGCCGCCCTGCTTTAGGCGGTCGATCGCCAGCTTGCGATCCTTCTGGTCTTTCTCGCCGTGCAGCACGAACGCTTTGTATTCCTGAGCCACCAGACGGCCGTAGATACGGTCGGCCATGGCGCGGGTGTTGGTGAACACGATGGCCTTCTGATAAGTCTCGTTGGCCAACAGCCAGTTCACAATCTGTTCTTTGTGCTGGTTGTGGTCGGCGGTGATGATCTGCTGACGGGTCGTCGAGTTCAGTTGGCTGACTGCGTTGAGCTGCAAGTGCTCAGGGTTGTTCAGCACCTTGCCGATCATGTCGCGCAGGCCGGAACCACCAGTGGTCGCGGAGAACAGCATGGTCTGCTGACGGTTCGGGCATTCGTCGACCAGACGCTGGACGTCTTCGGCAAAACCCATGTCGAGCATGCGGTCGGCTTCGTCGAGCACCAGCACTTCGACTTCTTTCAGGTCGAGGTTGCCGGCGTTCAGTTGCTCGATCATCCGGCCTGGGGTACCGATGAGGATGTCCGGCACTTTGCGCAGCATCGCTGCTTGCACCTTGAAGTCTTCGCCGCCGGTGATCAGGCCGGACTTGATGAAGGTGAACTGCGAGAAACGCTCAACTTCCTTCAGGGTTTGCTGGGCCAGCTCGCGGGTCGGCAGCAGGATCAGGGTCTTGATGCTGACGCGGACTTTAGCCGGGCCGATCAGACGGTTGAGGATCGGCAAAACGAAAGCAGCGGTTTTGCCGCTACCGGTTTGCGCAGTCACCCGCAGGTCACGCCCTTGGAGCGCCAGCGGAATAGCCGCTGCTTGCACAGGCGTTGGCTCGACAAATTTTAGCTCGGCCACGGCTTTGAGCAGGCGTTCGTGCAGGGCGAATTGGGAAAACACGGGTGCTACCTCGAAGAAATACAAAAAAACAGCTGCATAGGTTACCGGTTTCGAGCGCTCAGGCCGAGTTTCTTTATACAAACGGACGTAATCAGTGGCTTTTTTGTTGCTCGATTTGTCTCTTACGGTAATACACAGCGGCTTAAATGCTCTAATCGCCCATCGCGTCTCACAGAAGAATCGTTTCTCTTATGGATTTCAAACAGCTCTGGCTCAACGCCCAGGACCTCTGGGGCACCCTCGAACAACACCCGCTTCTGCAATCCGGCCTGGCGCTGATGTTGCTGTTGGTGATCGCCCTGGTGCTCGGACGAGTGGCACGGTATCTGATCCTGCACGCCGCCAAACTGCTCGGGCGTCAGCCCGCCATGCACTGGATGAATGACCTGCGGCACAACAAGGTCTTCCATCGCCTGGCCCAGATGACGCCGTCGCTGGTCATCCAGTTCGGCCTGCACCTGGTGCCCGAGCTGAGCAAGACCAGCCTGGTCTTCCTTGGCAACGTCGCGCTGTCGTTCACCATTCTGTTCCTGCTGCTGTCGGTCAGCGCCTTGCTCAACGCGCTGCTGGATATCTACGCCCGTACCGAACACGCGCGCACTCGCTCTATCAAGGGCTACGTGCAATTGGCAAAAATGGTGCTGTACGTGTTTGGCGCCATCATCATCGTCGCCACCCTGATTGACCGTTCGCCGTTGTTGCTGCTGTCGGGTCTCGGCGCCATGTCGGCGGTGATTCTGCTGGTCTACAAGGATACCCTGCTGTCATTTGTCGCCAGCGTGCAACTGACCAGCAACGACATGCTGCGGGTCGGGGACTGGATCGAGATGCCGCAAGTCGGCGCCGACGGTGACGTGGTCGACATCACGTTACACACGGTCAAGGTGCAGAATCACGCGTGAGCTCTCATCATTTGACACAACCCGTGAGCTCAACTTGAATTGACAGACATCTCCGTTTGGATGATGTCCATGACCTCACACCTTTCCCCTGAAGCCCCCTTGAAACCACCGGTTGCTACAAAAAGGTGGTGCTGAGTAACGTCCAGCTTTGGAAGCCATGCGCCCCTGATCAAGCCATGGATTGGGTGGGGGCATCTCCAGAAGACGGGTTAGGCATCGAACCCTACCCTGTAGAACGCCTTCCCTAGAAACCTCAAGCATTAATACCCTCTACGTGATCCTTCAGCCTGACGGGAGCATCTGGCGCGACGGTAGCCTGTACCTTTACTGGCTCTCGATAGAGCAAGGGAAGAAAGCACCCACGCTCGAAAACATCGCGGGCGACCTGTGCGACTTCATGAACAAAATGCAGGAAGGTGGAAGGGACTATCTTAATTTCGAGGGAGAGTCATACAGCCGGCCGACTTACTACTACCAAGCTCAGATGAAAAAGCCGTTCAACGTAAGGTACGGAGCAGTGCGACGGGGAGTGGTGAGAAGCTAGGGAGAGCTACAGCCAACCGAAAGATCACCAGCATAATTGGTTTCTATCGCTGGATGGTAAACACAGCACGGTTCAAGCCTCAGCAGGCAATGTGGGTTAGCACAACAAGGTATATCTCTTACGACGACCGCCATGGCTTTCAACAATCTCGAGAGATTATATGCACTGACTTAACCTTTAGAAAGACAGCCGGGATATCCACGGGCGACTACATTGAAGATGGAGGAAAGCTATACCCCATCAGCCGGGAGAACCAGGAAGCACTGATTGCTGCATTGGTGCGACTGCGTAATCCCGAAATGCTGCTAATTTACATCATTGCCTTGACCACAGGGATGAGAATCCAGTCTATATTGAATCTGCGCTTCCATTGCATTCGACAAGACGTAGGCTCACAAGAGGATGAAAATCGGAATGCCCTATACGCAATTACCATAGGAGGATTAACGAATGTGGGAGCGAAAGGCGGCAAGGAACAAAACGTACTGATGCCTGCCTGGCTACACTACCGACTTACGATCTATCTAAACTCTCAACGATACAAGGACAGAGCTATGAAATCACCAATTAGCAATATCTATGACCAGTATCTTTTCTTGACGAGAACAGGTAATCCGTACTACGTAGCCGAAGAAGATAGCGAGCTTTTCGGGTATTCCAACGAGCGCGGATCAGCGATCCGTCAGTTTGCCGCGAGAATCCTACAGGAACTCGTCAAAGCAAATCAGGCATTCAAATATCAGTTCCACGACCTACGCGCCACGTTCGGTATGAACTTAATCGAGGACAACATGAAACTAATAGACAAGGGTGACATGTCGCAACCCCAGCTGCTGGATTTAGTGAGAAGAAGACTAAACCACAGCAGCGTCGACGTATCCATGCGCTACCTGAGGTTTAGGTCTGATCATCCTCTGGTTGCCAACGCCCAATCGGAGTTTGAATCTCACCTTGAGGGCGTTATTACGACGGAAATGAGACGACATGAGGGTATTCGATCGTGACATCTACAAAATTGACCTACAGAGCCTTCAACTGGACGAGTGCCAGCGAGAAATCGCTGACATCCCTATCGAAGGTCTTATTATAGAATACACTAAAGACCGTAAATTCGATATTGGCGCGCTTTGCTACCAAGTTCGCACCAAGACTACCCGAGCGCTGATAAAGGAAGTAGATTTTAAAACACTACATCCAGAGCGCAAGAGCCCTATACGTGCCTGGGTTGTACAGCAGATCACGCTTTACTACACCCGCAACACTGCGACCACCATCTTCACCAACGCCAATAAAATCGCTGGCCTTTTCGACTGGGCGGACTCCAGTGGCTTTGAGGATTTCTTAAAATCGCCTGAAAGCTATCATCAGGCTCTGCAAGCATATACACAAAATCTATTTCTCCAAATCGATACGACGAAAAAATCGCAACTTACTGCGAACGGTCTACAGTCAGTGGCGTTAGGCAGCGGATCTGTTTTCTTTACTAACTCAGCATTTAATTTTCGAGATGATTTGCCAATTATCTCTAGCAAAGGAGGCTGTTCCAAGCCCACCGAACCGCCTCTCCAGAGCGAAATTGAAGCATATCTCACGCCTTGCCAGTATCTATTTGACGGTCTAACCAATTTTGTACTCAGCTTCAAAAGATTTCCTGCCCGAATTCCGTTCATGACTGAACACCTCTGGCTACTTCCGGGAGAATACCCCTTTATAAGTAAAATGGCGCTTTCAAAAAAGACCAAGGCTCAATCTAATATTTGCTGGGACTACGAAAAAGGCAGAATCCGCACAACGCAGGAAGCAACAAAACTTAGTTGCCGCCCTCTTAATTTCGTGCAATCTGACCTCGTAGCCGCATATACGCTGAAACAAAAGACCAATCGTGATCAGCGGCACGAGAAGCGAATGAAACTTGCTAAGATTGCACACGATGCGTTCATCCCTTTATTTGTAGCCAATAGTGGAATTAATGAACAGCCCCTGAGAGACCTACTCTTTGATGAAAGCTATGAAACCTTTGAGTCAGGGAAAAGGGGTTTATCGGAATCAAGATGCGATCTGGGGGAAGAGAAATAAAATTCTCAATCAAAAAACCTTCACCAAGCAATTTGATAAATTCATCCGACTGCGGAAATTCATTGATGGCGGGCTAGGTGAGAAATATCTATTTATCGGCATTACCGTTAACGAACGATCCATAGGTGGCCAACTTGGCCTAAGTCAGATCGATCAGCTTAACCATAGAATCAGGCGCTTTTTGCTTCCCGACTTTAAGGGTTTGAGCTACCGAAAACTTAGGAAGTACAAAAGCAACTACCTATTTACCCAAGGTCATTCTGTTCAAGTCGTTTCATCATTACTGCAAACTAGTGAAAAGACGATTTTCAATAATTATGCTCAAGCCAATGAAAATACAGCCATAGCTGAAATTACTGCAATGATGAAACGGTTGACTGGCCTGTTAGATGATTACTCAGGGGAAGAAACACCTGCGGGCGATTGTGCAGACATTGCCCGGCGGTCGGAAGCGATCTCTCCGCCTCCCGACTACGAACCCAACTGCAAAAATTTTGAAGGTTGCATTTTTTGTAGCCAATTTAGAACTCATGCCACTGAGTCTGCTATTCGCAAGCTCCTAAGCATGCGTTTCGTCACCTTGGAATATCTAAACTCCTGCGCAGATAAAAGTCATTTTGACAAGGTACATGGCGCAGCTGTGGCGCAGATCGACCGTATAATTTTAGAGCTTCGGGAGGAGCGCTCTGACATGTCAAAACTCGTTGATCAAATCAGCGCCGAAATCAGTAATGAGTTCAAGCTCTCTGATTACTGGATGCGCTTCTACCATCGTATGGTTCAGTTGAAGGTGATGAAATGATAGCTAAACGCAAAATTTCGGTCAGCAGCACTGCCTTCCCTCTCAAAAAGGAACATTTACAGACTGATGCTTACTATGGGATGGCATTATCTCGGATACGCTCAGGGCTGGTGATGTCCCGATCGATAGACGGATCCGTCATTTCAGTCTTTGATGATGATCAGTGGCTCCTTCCTGCTTTCGCATTTAGTGTCAAGGACAATCCATATTTTGATTTCTTGCCATTTCGGCAAGAAGGGAAGTTTAGTGCAGAAAACGTAGTCACTTGCAAACGGATTTTTTCCCTAAAAATGTTTTCTACAAAATCTAGAACTGGCAAGCCCATACGCTTAACCACCATACAGGCAATAATAGCAGCGCTTTATCACATAAACTCGTTTAGCAATAAATGCAACATCACAATTCAGAATATATTCTATTCCAAAAAGCTTTTTGAAGAGATGCTGAAGAACATTCCAACTTCATACAGCAGACCCATACTTTCCCTAGTTCGAACCCTTGTGAATATCGATAGTACTGATAGGGGATTTACGATCGACGGCACCATACTTCCGCTCCTTGCAAAAATCACTCGTGAATCCCGTAATAAATTCGGGCAGCACCCTGTAATTCCCAGCAGAATCCTTTGGGCCAAATATAAACAGTATAGAAATTGCATCCACGACTACTTACAAAATAAAGAAGCCATACACGACTTCATTAAAAAAACGATCGAAGATCGATTTTTTGGCAGATGTGAAATTACTCGCTATAAATATAAAAAGGAATACTCTGGGCTTCCTTTAGAGACGAGAACAATTTACGATCAAGAGCCGCTAACCTTCTGGAAGTCTCTTGAAAAATACAACCTCACAGCACTTGCAAAAAACACAACTGGAAGAATACGCGTTGCGCAAGTCATTTTTTGTCACTTGTACAGTACTGCGCAAAATGTTTGATTCATTTGTTCACTCTCATGCGGGACAGCGAAGCTTATAACCTACCGGTAGACTGCCTGGAATCCATTCATGGCTGGAACGACGAAGCACTTTACGTTTGCGGAACATCAACTAAGCTCGAGGGCAAAAAAACGGACGCTAAATGGATCACCACTGACGACATCCTCCAGCCTATACAGGTACTTCAGTCCATTCAAAAGCTCGTGGCCTCTTATGCAGAAGACAATACGGAGACAAACTGGTTATTCTTGGCAGCGTCAAACTTGCCATTTTCAGGTAGTCCGAAGAAAGAGGGAGTAGCACCCACAAACCTCGACCACAATCTCCCCCGTCATCATTACCGACGCCGACATCTGCGAATTGGAAACCATTGATCCTTATCGAAACTGGCGCGACGACAATAGATTTCAGATTGGACAGCCCTGGCGAATTACATCGCACCAATTCCGTCGCTCAATTGCTGTGTTTGCGGGCCAATGTGGATTGATTACCCTTCCTTCCCTTAAACGCCTGCTACGGCATATCACCAAAGCCATGTCGACCTACTACATGAAGGGGTGCTCTGCCAAAAACTATCTATTCAGCGACATCAACCCTCAGCTAACACGAGAGCTGAAGCGAGCCAAGGCAGAGGCCGACGCTGCAGTGTTCATTCGTGACGTGCTCAAATCCGCAGAACAGATGTACGGTTTCGCCGGACGTCGGGCAATGGAAATGCGAGAGCAGTCCCCTTGGCTAGCCGGCACGGTGGAAGATACAAAGCAGCAGGTGAAGCTCGGACTTACGGCTTACCAGGAAACCCCTGCTGGAGGGTGCACCTCCCCAACGCCATGCGATAAGCGAGCACATGCAAAGATGGATACCTGCATCACGTGCAAGCAATTTGTAGGGCAAGAGGACAAAATGGCGGAAACGATCGAGATCATGGAATTTGATTTGGTAGAACTCAAGCCCGGAACCATTGAATACCGTGCAGAGCTTCAAAACCTGGAGGACTTCAAGAATTTGCGTGACCGCATCATCGCCCGCGGCTGATATCATTTTTCCATCAGAACGGAGAGGATTGATATGTCGGAAGAACACCAAAAATATTCAACCGTGAAACCCTATTACGATGCGGCACTTCGTATCTTCACTGATACCACAGTGATTTTACCCCCAGGCTCGAAGATGACACTGAAAAACGTTGCACTGGAAGCAGGTAAATCTCCTAGCAGTATCAGAAAGGACAGAGACATCTTCATCCCGCTTATCCAGGATGTTATAGAAATGGCCAAACAGATGGCCGAGCGCCAAGCTCCAGGCGAGGAGAAGGTTAAAGATGCACGGCAGAAAACCAAGAAAGCGAAAGCCGAGGCCAGCGACTACAAGGGCCGCTATAAAGAATCATTGGCGCGAGAGCTCATGTTGATCAAAGCGCTGGATGACGCACAGCGCTCCCTTCGTAGTTATGAGGAGCCCTTCAGCCAACACGAAAACGTCGTGCCTTTCCCGAACCCTCGGAAATGATTCCTGAGCAAAGAAAATAGGAGAAGCAAGCACCGGGTCTACCCAATTGCGACGAAGCTTTTATGCAAGGGATTGGCGCCGCGTTTTTTCGTCCATGGCCAGCCGAGTTGCAGCACCTCGCAGCACATAGAGAGATGCGTTAAACCCTGGCCTGACGAACCTCACACAAGAACCCCTCTGCAGACAGATGGGCTTGAGCATGCCCAACAACTCACAGGCATGCAGCAGCTCGCTTTCATCGAGTTCATGCCTGATGTCTGCCATGAGGAGGTGGATTACGTGACTACCGCCCTGAACCGTCGCTAGCTTCATGAGTTCGTCACTCGAGCGTACAAAACAAACTCGCGTTTGAATGTGTCAGGCATTCGACTAGAAATGATGCCAGCGTTGTTAGCGCTCCAGATCCAAGGCGCATTGCCTCGCAGCGAGTTCGCAACCTTTACCGCTCTTCCACCTGAAGCAGCCAGCGAGCAGCTCAACCGGTTGATCAATCTCGGTATCGTAGTCAAGCCGCCATTTAACCTCTAAAGGTAAAGGCTGGAGGTGGGCTTACCGGTCTGGTTTACCCAGGATCTCCTTCCCGACTTTCATTTAGCATGAGCTTGACGTTAAGCCGGTCTACAGCCCGGAGGGCCGATAACGGTTATAGCCTCTACTAGGATTGTTACTTCTGAGACAGCACACTAGAGGACAAGCGCTTATAGACGCAATCCAAACCGAATATTGATATACTCTAGAAATTCATTCAATCACTGAGCTCCATACTCACCAGCAGTTTGGCAAAAATTATCCCACTGAAAATCGATTTGCAAGCAAATTTTCTCAAATTCACAAGTTAACTTTAAACTACCGGACGAGACGCCATCAATGTTTACAGGATTACGTCCAACACTTGTTAAATCCTAGGGATTAATTTATCGCAAGATTGTTGAAAGTTAGCTTAGTAATTTCCGACAGCTAGCATTTTTCACCTTTGACAAGTTTTCAGAAGTCGACTTTTATCTACCTACACCTAGGAGGGAAGTTGCCATGCTCTTTTCAGAAATTTTTCACCCTGAATGCGATCCAATAAGACCTCACGACGCCCCCAATCATGTTGTGTTCAATTGCTTGCAGTGGAAAACCCCAAGCCTAGAGGTGATGCCACAGGCAGCCAAGCAACGCTTTGCAGTCATCTGTGGCGATTACTTGAATCCTTACGTTACAGCAGCCCTAGAGCGCGCCTATATTTTGGGAGCAATGTCGGCTGTGAAGCTTATCGCCGTACACGAAGACTCTCTCTACCTTTTTCTTGACAGTGGAGTATCAAGCGCCACCTTCCAAAAAATTGAGTCACTGTGGTTACAGGTCATGTGTATGAGCCACATTCGGCTGACAGTAGATTTTGCGAACGTTAACGAGGTCTACTCTGGACACTCCGACTACGTCTTTTGGGAGGATGCGAAGGAAATCCTGGAATCAAATGACCTCGGCATTGAGCCATATGATCTCAAGGCTCTTGATGATTTCTCGGATAAAGTGTTCACCGATGAAGATCTGTCGTTCTTCCAATCACAAGAGGAAGGTCAGCCTGCAGCTATTCAGCACTGCCAAGTCGAAATCCTAAATTTCGCAAAAATTATGGGTCATACCAACCGTCTGATGTCGCTGCATTACCTCTATTTGATTAATCCAAAGTCTGACGCTTAATACGCTGATTAGAATGGTCATGACTCATTAAAGGCACTAGCCTACTCCAGATCAGTGTCATTACCGTAGCTTTGCCAAAGGGTGCGTTTCATGATCTATTCCCGACTGCTTTATACAGAACATGAACATCCCCACAATGATGATGGTGAGGGCGCGTACGCTATTTTTTCTACTCAGCAATTGTTCGGTGCTGACTGCATGCCACTTGAGGCTTTTTGCATTCAGAAGTTCGCTGTGCTGTGGGAAGATCAGCCCGACACCAGGGTGATCGATTTGATCGAGCAGTCGATTATCTTGACCATTCTTTCCCCTGTGAAGCTGTTGCATGCCTCCAAAGGAATGCTTGTCGTCGTTTATGACTCCCAATTAGCCGGCGAGAACTACAAATTGTTTCACCTCGTCTGGGAGAAAATTACTGCCGGTGTGATGTATGACGATTGGACGCTATTGCTTATCAAAGATACCGCTGCAGGGCGCGGCTACGACGGAGGGAGGATATTTAGAAAATTCGCCCGCAAGATTTTGGACAATAACGAGATCGGAATCACAGAGTTTACGCCTGATATGTTCCTGTTTAAGGATGACTGGACGCATGAAAATGTCTTCGGGTCAGCTCCTGCTGACGAAGCGGAAGCTGAGTCAGATAAGCAGCGAGCTGCGCCAAATCTATTTGATGATGACTTGGATTCGTGGCGAGAATCGGCCAGCGAACCATAACACTAGCCCTTCACCGCTGATGCCCCATCCCCGCGCTTGGACTGCAGGATGTCGAGAACGAATATGCGGCTATTTTTTGCGTCCCCTGCGGGGCCGGCTGTCGTGAACCAGGCCCGGCGAAACTCGCCGTTGTCCTGGCCCTGTCGGGCTTTCATCCTCACGCCTGCGCGCTCCGCTTGCCTAGAAGACAATACGAAGAACGCGAACAAAGCGGAGAGCGATCAACCCTGTTTGTAGATACCGGAAATAGATGGGCCTCCTAACAGAACCATCGGCCAATGGGGCACCAAACATGGACAAGGGAATCGAACTCGTGAACAACACCTACGTCGCCCAAGCCAAAAGCCTTCTGGCTGAGATTGGCGTTCACCAGCTTTCGGAAGGTGTATGGGCATTCACGGAGGTTCACTCTGCCAGCCATGCCTACATTCACCACTCACTACTACCAGTCGCCCTTGCTGCCTACGCGGCAGTTAATCCCACGTTCGCTGCTGTCCGTTTTCCCAACTGGGCGTTGGTCGATATGGTGGATAAAGTGCCCTGCATGGACGGTGCTGAGCTTACGGCACTGTCGATGGTTTGCGGAGCTGCCATCCCTACGTTCCCCAGTGCCTCAGAGCGAGGAAATATTTTCGGACAAGCAGTTTGGGGAATCGTAGAAACTTACTCGCTTGAGGGCTGTTTTCAACACGTCGCACGCGCCTATGGAAGCCCAGGCAGGCATTACAACTTACGGCCTCGCGGCTTCGATTGGGCTGGCGGAGAAGAGCCCTCCCCGAAGAATTGAAAGCAATGCGCAAAAGCTATCGCGCAATGTCGCCGCTGCAAAAGATCATGGTTTTAACGATCATGCACTTGTACAACCAGGGCAAAGACAAGACGTATCTGGCTGGGGGCTGTCCGACAAAAATTCCTGCCGCCCGGGCAATGGATATCCTTCGCAGAAATGGATCGGCGCTCTCGGCC
>NZ_JAEKEG010000023.1 GCF_016651255.1 Pseudomonas sp. TH10 | reverse complement strand
CCAACCCAGGGTGCTCTATGAAAATCTTGATGGTTCTGACTTCCCACGATCAACTCGGCAACACCGGCAAGAAAACCGGCTTCTGGCTGGAAGAGTTCGCCGCCCCCTACTTCGCATTCAAGGATGCCGGCGCCGACGTCACGCTGGTTTCGCCAGCCGGTGGGCAGCCACCACTCGACCCGAAAAGCGATGAGCCCGACGCACAGACGGCTGAAACCGATCGCTTCCGCAATGACCCGGCCGCCCAACAGGCACTGGCCAACACCGGACGCCTGGCCGACGTCAGCGCTGATGATTTCGATGCGGTGTTTTACCCAGGTGGCCACGGCCCGCTGTGGGATCTGGCCGAAGACAAGCATTCCATCGCCTTGATCGAAGCCTTCGACCGCAGCAACAAGCCACACGGATTTGTCTGCCATGCGCCGGGCGTACTGCGTCACGTCCTCGCTGCTGATGGCAAGCCGTTGATTGAGGATCGGGACGTGACCGGTTTCACGAATGCTGAAGAAGCGGCCGTGGGCCTGACGGAAGTCGTGCCGTTCCTGATCGAAGACGAATTCCAGCGCCTGGGCGGGCGCTATTGCAAAGTGGCCGACTGGCAGGTTCATGTCGTCGCTGACGGCCAGTTGGTAACCGGTCAGAACCCTGCCAGCTCGGCGGCCGTCGCCGAAAAGCTGCTGCAAATGCTGGCCTGACGGGTATTAACTCACTGCCCAGGCACCGTGCGCGTCTTTTTGCACACGGTGTTTTTTTCGCCCCCACGATAGTCGACTGGTCTAATACCAAGCGAACAGGTATCCCATGAAAAACAGCGCTTACTTCACACCCGTCACCCTTGGCCGGCATACCCTGAAGAACCGTATCGTTCTGCCTCCCCTCACCCGCCAGCGCAGCACGCAACCGGGCAATGTCGCCAACCCGTTGATGGCCGAGTATTACCAGCAACGCGCCAGCGCGGGTCTACTGGTCACTGAAGGCACGCAAATCGAGCCTCGGGGTCAGGGATACGCCTGGACGCCCGGCATCCACACACCTGAACAAATTGCCGGGTGGCGCAAAGTCACCGAGGCTGTGCATGCCGTCGACGGGGTGATTTTCGCCCAGCTCTGGCACGTCGGCCGCGTCTCCCACACCGCGCTGCAACCTGGCGGCGCAGCGCCGGTATCGGCCTCGGCCGTGGCCACCGACCGAGTCAGCGTGTTCATCGAAACCGCGCCGGGTGCCGGTGAATTGGTCGCGCCCTCCGCGCCTCGCGCACTGAGCACCGATGAAGTGCAGGACTTGATTCAGCTGTACATCCAGGCCGCACGCAATGCCATGGACGCCGGGTTTGACGGCATCGAACTGCATTGTGCCAATGGTTATCTGGTCAACCAGTTCATCTCCGCCCACAGCAATCTGCGCACCGATCAATACGGCGGTTCGCTGCACAATCGCCTGCGCTTTTTGCGTGAAGTGGTGGCCGGTGTCGCCGAATGCATCGGCAAAGAAAAAGTCGGCGTGCGTTTCGCGCCGTTGTTCACCACCACCGACGAAGCACGGACGTACCTGGGCATGGTCGAGGAAGATCCGCACAGCACTTACATCGAAGCCATCAAAGTGCTGGAAGACGTCGGCATTGCTTACCTGTCCATCGCCGAAGCCGATTGGGACAACGCGCCAGCGATGCCACAAACCTTTCGTCAGGCCGTACGCGACACGTTCAGCGGCGCGATCATTTACGCCGGCCGCTACAACGCCGAATCGGGCGCGCGGTTGCTCGACTCAGGCCTGGCCGACTTTGTCGCGTTCGGTCGCCCGTTCATGGCCAACCCGGACCTGCCGGCGCGCATTGCCAATGACTGGCCATTGAATCCGCTGAACCCGGCGACGGTGTATGGCGGCAATGCCGAAGGCTATGTCGATTACCCGACCTACGAGTAATCCCTGGTTTAGCAACGCGCTCCCATCTCCCCGGGGGCGCGCATTTCCCTATCTCTCTTCCGTTACCCTCCCGCGCTCTTTGATCTGACGTTCTCGTTGCTACACAAAAAGATGGCTGACGCATTGTCAGGGGTTTTTTCAGCCTATCTTGAATAAAACCTATACAGATCAGTTTCTGTCGTACAACTATTAAAGAATGGACTGGGCAAGCCCACCTTGACGACGCCTACTCCATCCGCCGCGTACGACGCTGCAGTCGGCAAGTTGCATTGCGCGAAAACCGCGATTCCATCTTTGGGCAGGCGCCAGAAACCTGTACACCACAGGGCACCTGTACAAGCATGTAAGGCAACAAAATTCATCCTCAGCACCTGTTCACCCAGGGAGAAAGGTAATGACACGACGTTTGGTTTTACTGGCTTTGGTACTCAGCATTGCGAGCTGTGGCAGCGTGGATGTCACCCACTATGCGGATCAGCAACCGGCATTAAATCTGGAGCGCTTTTTCAGCAAACCGGTCAAAGCCTGGGGGATGTTTCAGAAGCGTTCCGGCGAGGTGGCCAAGCGTTTCGAGGTCGACATCGTCAGCCGTCGTGAGGGCAACAACCTGATTCTCGATGAGCGCTTCCTGTACAGCGACGGCACCCGCCAACGCCGCGTCTGGACCCTCACGCCCGAGGGCCAGGGACGTTGGAGCGGTCGCGCCGATGACGTAGTGGGTGTCGCCAAAGGCGAAATCGCCGGCAATGCCTTGCGCTGGCGTTATCGCCTGAACCTGCCGGTTGACGGCACAACCTATGAAATGAGCATGGACGACTGGATGTACCTGATGGACGAGGACACGTTGATCAACCGCACCAGCATGTCCAAGCTGGGCGTCGAGGTTGGCCAGGTGACGTTGTTCTTCCGACGCCAGGGTTCAGGAGAAACCCATTGAACAGGTTCACCATGAACTCCCTCGGCGACGGATATCGCGCCCTGGTGATCGGCGCGAGTGGTGCCCTGGGTACGGCTTTTTGCGAGCTGCTCGGCAAGGACCCGCGATGTGCCGGGGTTCGCCAACTGGGGCGCAATACAGTGCCCGCACTGGATCTGGAGCAACCCGAAACCATCGCCAGCGCCGCCGCTGAATTGGCAGCGCAAGCACCGTACCAGTTGATCAGTGCACGCCGCCGGCCTGCTCCATCGTGACCAGATCAAGCCGGAAAAAAGCTACAGCGCGATTGAGCACGAGGCGCTGCAGGCCGTGTTTCAAGTGAACGCGCTAGGGCCGGCGCTGGTGTTGCGGCACTTTTTGCCGTTGCTTGATGCCCGGGGCGCGATGGCAGTGCTCTCGGCGAAAGTCGGCAGCATCGGCGACAACCGTTTGGGTGGCTGGTACGCCTATCGCGCCTCCAAGGCCGCGCTGAATATGCTGATCAAGACCGCCGCTATCGAACTGGCCCGTACTCGTCCGCAGAGCCGACTGCTGAGTCTGCACCCAGGCACGGTCGTGTCGGGGTTGTCGCAACCATTTCGTGGGGCCACCGGCGCACGTCCGGCGGACGTTGCCGCGGCTGAACTCTTGAGCCTGATTGATCAGTTGACGCCGGCCGACAGCGGACATTTTTTTGCCTACAACGCAGAGCGCCTGCCCTGGTAGGCAGGGAACAAGCATGAACCTGCAGACGCCGGACTGAACAGATATGAACAAGCGCCATCGGTTGTGCCTGGTCCTGGGTGACCAGTTGTCCTTTGACCTGGCTTCCTTGCAGAAACTCGATGCCCAGTGCGATACGGTGCTGCTGGTCGAGGTCATGGAAGAAGCCAGCCATGTGCCTCACCACCCGCAGAAGATCGTCCTGATCTTCAGCGCCATGCGCCATTTCGCCAAGGCGCTGCAGGCCCAAGGCGTACGCGTCGAGTACGTGACTCTGGAAGACCCGAATAACAGTGGATCGGTGCCGGCTGAATTGCGGCGCTGGCAGGCCCTCCTGCAACCGGCCGAACTGCACGTCACTGAGTGCGGCGACTGGCGCCTGGAGCAGTCTCTCAAGGAGTGCGGTGTAGCCATTGATTGGCACGCCGATACGCTTTTTCTGTGCAGTCGCGCCGAATTCAGCGCTTGGGCGCAAGGTAAAAAGCAGTTGCGCATGGAGTTCTTCTACCGCGAGATGCGGCGCAAGAGCGGGTTATTGCTCAATGGCGACGGCTCTCCGGTAGGCGGCGCGTGGAATTTCGATGCCGAGAACCGCAAGGCCCTGCCCAAAGGGGTGAAAGCGCCCTACCCGGTGCACTTCAGTAACGACGCCATCACCTGCGATGTGCTTGCGCTGGTCAGGGCGCGCTTCAACCATCACTACGGCGCACTCGACAACTTCGACTATCCGGTCACCCATGCCGACGCACAGGCGCTGTGGGCGTATTTTCTGGATTATGGCCTGGCAGGGTTCGGCGACTATCAGGACGCCATGGCCAGTGATGAACCTTTTCTATTTCATGCGCGCATCAGTGCGGCGCTCAATATTGGCCTGCTGGACCTGCGTCAGTTGTGCAGCGACGTGGAAGCTGCATATTGGGCGCACCGGATTCCACTCAATGCCGCCGAAGGCTTCATTCGCCAGCTCATCGGCTGGCGCGAATATGTACGGGGCGTCTATTGGCTGAAAATGCCCGATTACGCCGATGGCAATCTATTCGGCAACAGCCGGCCTCTTCCAGAGTTCTACTGGACGGGCGACACCCGAATGAACTGCATGGGACAGGCGATCGGCCAGAGTTTGAAGCATGCCTATGCCCACCATATCCAGCGGCTGATGGTGACCGGCAACTTTGCACTGTTGGCCGGCATCGCGCCGAGCCAGATTTGCGAATGGTACCTGGCGATCTACATGGACGCCTTTGACTGGGTCGAACTGCCCAATACGCTGGGCATGGTCATGCACGCCGACGGCGGTTACCTGGGTTCCAAGCCTTATTGCGCCAGTGGTCAATATATAAAGCGGATGTCTGACTACTGCCGCAACTGCGCCTACAAAGTCAGTGAGAGCACGACGGACGACGCCTGTCCTTTCAATTCACTCTACTGGCATTTCCTGATGCGTCATGGCGACCTGCTGCGCAGCAACCAGCGCATGAGCATGGTCTACAAAAACCTCGACCGCATGACCGAGCCCAAGCAGCAAGCGCTGTGGGAGCGGGGCCAGAAACTGCTCGCCAAACTGGATGCCGGGGAGTCGCTGTGAAAAAGAGTGAGCTCCCGGTCAAGGTTTGCGCGGTCTGCGGATTGCCCTTCGCCTGGCGCAAGAAATGGGCACGTTGCTGGAACGAAGTGCGTTATTGCTCGGAGCGTTGCCGGCGATGTAGATGACTTGGACAGTGAAAAAGAAAACCTGAACACGATTTTAATGCGCAACGAAAAAACCTATACATGCATAGTTTTTTGTATAGGTTTTTTTGGATGTATGTCATTCTGATATTGGTCAGCCATTACTGGATGCTCGCTGCCTAACTAACGCCGTTACGGCTCGTTCGGCATGCGCGATTCGTATCTGATTCCACAGGTTTCTTGTACATCTGACATCGATCTGCATAGCTTTCCATTGGCTTGAAGGAAATGCCAGGCAGCCCATATCCACAGAGGTATGCATGTTCAACTCGACAATCAAAAAAGAACTGGCCGTCAGCCAGCGGCGCTTGGCTGACAGTGAAGCCACCCTTGCAGCCTTAGGTGGCTCCATGGCCCTGATTGAGTTCCAGCCTGATGGCACGATCCTCAGTGCCAATAGCAACTTCCTGAGGGTAATGGGCTATAGCGTTGAAGAAATCCAATCCCGGCATCACCGCTTATTCTGTACGCCGAAATACGCCAACAGCGCTGCTTATCAAGGCTTTTGGTCACGCCTGGGTAATGGCGAGTTCATCAACGACCGCTTCCTGCGCCTGGATAAACAGGGGCGTGAGCTCTGGCTGGAGGCCAGCTATAACCCTGTTCGCGATACCACCGGACGGGTGATCAAGGTCGTCAAGATTGCGACGGATGTAACTGCCCAGGTTCAGAAGGAACAAGAGCAGGAGAGCCAGATCAAGGCGATAAACCGGTCCATGGCAACCATCGAGTTCAACCGGCAGGGAGAAGTCGTCAGCGCCAACGAAAACTTCCTTGCAGTGCTGGGTTACCGCTTGGAAGAGATTGTTGGCAAGCACCACCGGCTGTTCTGTGAGCTTAGCGAAATCGAATCCCCCGATTACCGGCAGTTCTGGGAGCGGCTGAATCAGGGCGAATTTTTCTCAGGCAGCTTCAAGCGCCTTAACAAACAGGGACGCGCAGTCTGGTTACGTGCGACTTACAATCCGGTGTTCGACGCCAACGGCGATCTTTACAAAATAGTCAAGTATGCGAGCGATATTACTGATCAGGTTCTACAGCAGGAAACCGAGTCACGAGCAGCGCGCATGGCTTATGAGACTTCACTGAAAACTGACGATACAGCCCACGAAGGAGCCCGTGTCGTGCAGGACACCGTGGAGGTCATGCAAAGCCTGGCCGACGAATTGAATCGCGCAGCCGAAGGTGTCAATGCCGTCAGTCAGCAGTCGGAAATAATCAGCAGTATCGTGCAGACCATCCGTGGGATTGCCGAGCAGACTAATCTTCTGGCGCTCAATGCGGCCATCGAAGCGGCTCGTGCCGGAGATCAGGGGCGAGGTTTTGCCGTGGTTGCTGACGAAGTGCGCAACTTGGCCGCACGCACGAGTCAAGCCACTGTCAGGATTGTCGAGGTGGTGCAGCACAATCGTGAATTGGCCACGGGGGCAGTGGCCAGGATGGAGACGAGTAAAGACAAGGCAGAACAAGGCGTCAAATTAGCCGGTGAGGCGGGTCAAGTGATTCTCGATATTCAGGACAGTGCTCGTCAGGTCGTACAGGCGATCAGCCATTTCGCCTCGACATTAGCACGCTGACTCAGCGATCAGCAGAGCACTTTAATAAAGCCTGAAACGCTGGGCAGCGTTGTGGCGCCCACCTCTACGACGGGGCCATCCCCATTGATAACACCTGTGGCGACAAACAGGGGCGGAGCGTTGCCCGCGGTTCCGAGGCAACACTCCCTGAAACAGCCCTAACGAAAATCCAGCCAGTTTGAGATTCCCGAACTCAGCGAAAGGCAGCTCGCGTAGCGCTTGCACGCCTTGACGCTGGCCGACTCCGCCGGCACCGACATCTGTACAACCAACACCAGGAGAAACACTACTAACAAAGGAAAGGTGTAGGCATTTTTTATTTTCATTTTGTATTCCCTCATTGCCTTCAAATCGGACCTGAGTCATCACCATGGACTCAAGGTGGCTGTGTCCCTGGGAGCGGCGCCTTGGAGAGTATTCGCTTGCTTCTCGAAGGCGCCCTGCTCCCTCTATCAGCGCTCGTCGACCGTTATGAACTCGCGACGCAGCGCCATTGAAGCGGGCACGTCGTCCTCATTGGTGAAGAATTGCTCATACCACTCGCGCAACTGATAGACCGGGCCGTCGGTTTCTGCGAGCACCGGCTTGTCGATACGGATTTTGTGCTTCCAGATCACCACGTCCTGGTAGAACGAGTCCCGGTTGCCCTGGACATAGGCCCTGGCCACTTCCTGGTTTTGCTCTTCCGTCCAGCCCGGTACGCGCTTGACCATGCAACCAAAGCGCAAGTCAAAACTGTTTGGCGTCACTGGCACGTGGCTGTTGAGCAGAATGGCGTGGATCCGCGCATCGCCGAACATCGAACTGATATGGGTGAAGTGAGTGGCCGGACCGTAATAGGCCGATGGTGCGATCAGGTCACCACCCAGGCGCTCGGAGTCACCATGAAAAATCTGATGGCCGATGTGCCCTTCGAAAATGTTGGCGAAATACTTGGTTGGCGTACCGTGCACCGGCCCGAAATGCTGGGCATCCACCAGGTTATCGACCAACTCCCGTGGGTTGGTTTCGATCAGCATGGTGTCGATGTTCCAGTTATGAATCCAGTCCGGGTCGTCCATCTCAGGGAGGTGCGGAATGATCACGCCCTCTTTGGGCGGACGGCCTTCGGGGTTGTTCCAGACGAACAACAGGTTGTTCTCCTCGCAGGTCAACCAACTGCGCGTCTTGGCCTTGGGTGGAATGCGCTTGCAGTAAGGGATCTCCACGCATTTGCCGCCGGTGTCGTACTTCCAGTGATGGAACGGGCATACCAGTCTGTCGTTCTCGATGGTGCCCTGTGACAGGTCGGCGCCCATGTGCGGACAGTAGGCATCGAGAATACTGATGACGCCCTGGCTATCGGCAAACGCCACCAGCCGAGTGCCGAAGATTTCCAGGGTATGAGGCTTGCCATCACGGTAATCGTTGGCATTGCCCAGGCAGTGCCAGCCGCGCGCGTAACGGTGGGTACGCTGGGCATTCTCGATGTTGATTTCAGCGAGTTTCGTCATTGTTATTATTCCTCAAATGCAGACTTCGGGGCAGGCGATGCCCCCAAGAAATACCGGGTAACCCCATGGCGGATATCATTGAGCAGTCGCGCAGCAAGATCATCGTGCAGTTGGACTAGATCAAATGAGAGCCAGTCTCAAAGCGCGCCCCTGAAACAGCGGGCGCCCTGTTTCCTGCTTACTGGCCGAAGCGGCGAGCGGCTTCCGGGCCGAAGTCCCTGGGACTGAAACCGGGTTTGTTCAACAGGTAACCGTTGCGCTGCTCGTTGATCAGGTTGAACGCCAGGTAGCTGCCGGCATTGAGGTCGTAGTACAGGCCGACGCCCGCCTGCTGGGCCTGGCTCTCGTAGGCATAGAAGTAGTTGACCATCGAGGTGCGCCACAACTCGCCACGGTTGTCGTAGTTGTCGGCGAGCATCGGAAACCAGGTGTCTTCGTCGACATACAACTTGCGTTTGCCATACAGGTGGCGATAGCCAGGTTTGAGAGTGCCTTCCAGTTCCCAGACCCTGTGACGCTCATAACGCATGGCATCGGGGTTGATATGACCGGGAGTCAACAGGCTGGCGTAGGTGAGCTTGGCGTCGTGCAGACGATAGGTGTTGTACGGAATGTACATTTCCCGTTTGCCAACGATCTTCCAGTCGTAGCGCTGGCCGGACCCGTTGAACAGGCGCACTTCATCCACAGTGATCGAGCCGCCGCTGCCGGGGAATGACATGTCGAAACCATAGCCCGGTGATTGACGCACGCGCCGGGTGCCTGGATCGTAACGCCAGGCCTGGCGCGGTTCGGTTTTGTCGTTCCAGAATTCGGTGCCGGTGTTGATCTCACCCTTGTCCCGTTGCGGTAGCAGGGTTTCGTTGAGATAGAACGACGAATTGCCGGTGGTATCGCCGATCTTGCCTGGTTCCAATGCTGGGGCCAGGTTGCGCGAATGCACCCTGCCCCAGTTGATATTGCCGTCCTTGAGCACGTAGGCGTTATCGGAGGTGTACTCTTCGGTCCAGGCCCGCAAGGTGAAAGTCGAGGCATTCTTCAACAGCTCCAGCGCCGCTGCGCGGCACCGGGAATGGTGTGCCACCGGTCTTGCCGACGACCCCTTCGCCGTCATCCACCAGACGCGCCACGCTGGCGTTTTCCCGAGTGGCCTGGCATACCGAGTCACTGACGCGAAAATCCCTGTGCGAGGGATACACCGGCATTTTGTAGGTGGCCGGGTACAATTTGAACAGGGCTTTTTGCCCGTCAGACAGGGAGTCACTGTATTGCGCGATGTTCTGCGCAGTGATCACAAACAACGGCTTTTCGTCCGGGTACGGATCCACGGGGTGGTGCCCCGTACCTTTGAAATCAACATGGGGCGGCGCGCCCAACCACTTGCCACTGAACGCCGGGATACTGCCATCGGCATTGCCGGCCTGTTCCGCGCCCAGGCAGGTCAGGTCTTTGCCAAGGCGCGGGATGTCCTCCGGTGCGGCATTTACGGTGCCGACGGCACAGCATCCAAATAACAACGTCAAGGCCCAGCCAGGGGACTTATTACTGCCGGTCATTTTTATTCTCCTTGGGTTCGACAACGGTTGCCCAGTATCGACAGGCAAGGAAACCGAGAGCATCGTCCGCACGGACTAACGCATTTTGGCCTGGCCCCAAGTCACAGCCGAGACCCGGCTGGCTGGGGCGCACCCAGCGCTACCACGCTGTTGAGCATGATCCGCACCAGCTCGGTCTGGCGTCGGACACCCGTCTTGGAAAATATCGAACGCAGGTGCGCGCGTGCGGTATTGCGCCGGATATTCAGAATTTCCGAGGCGTCCTCAAGCGACAGGCCGTTGGCCAATTCCAGGGCGAGCGCGGTTTCTGCCGGGGTCAGGTTGTACAGCTGCGAAGTCAGCACCGTGCTCACCAGCGATTTGCTCACCGCGTCCCGCACATACACCACCACTGTAGGTTTACCGTGGCCTTCGAGCAGTTCCCGTGAAGGAATCAATTCCACCACTACGCCGAGGCTGACCTGTCCCGAGGGACGGGAAATCGACGTTGCCTCGGCCAACTGTACGCCCCTGGCTGCGCCTTGCCTGGCCCGCTGGAAGGCATTACGCACCAGGCGCGCCAACTCCCGATTGTCACTGGGGTAGGTCGCCTCCAGTCGACCTCCCACCACTTTGAGGCCGTCCTGACTGTCAAGAATTTCCCTGGCCACGGGATTGAGTTGCACCACGCAGCCGTTTTCGTCGAGCACGAAGGTCGCCACCGCGAGGCGGCTGATGGTTTGCGAATACAGGCTGCCGAGGGACTCGCTGCGGTCCAGCAGCGAATACATATGCAAGGCCCGACGCAAATGGGGCAGCAACATGGCGCACAAGGCCCGCTCGGTCTCACTGAATGGCGGGTGGCCCTGTGGTCGATTGATCCGAAAACGCACGATGCCGCCATCCGGCATGCGTATATCGGCACCCAGCATGTGGTAACAATCGTAAGGTTGGCAGTACAGCAGGTAAAACGCCGAACTGGCCCATTCGGCATCGCTCATCAGCTCATCGATGGTGAATACCGTGTCGGTGGGCAAACCCTCGAACAGGGTAGATTTGGCGTAATAGGCGTAATGGTTGATGCCGCCCTGCCCCAATTCGACATCACCGGCAACCACCATTGGTGACAGCAGCGGCTCATCCTGAACCCGCAGGATCAAGGTCACGAAATTAGCCTTGAACAGCGCGCGTATCTCGCGCAACGAGTCACTCAAGGAGGCCGTGTTCATCGACGAATCGTAGATGTTGCCAATGATCCGTTCGTACTCGGCCAACTCCAGGCCCATTTGCGCGAGGACCTGTGCATTGGGCATACAACTTTGCATATCCATTCCCCAGCAGCGGGCCCGACCTGCGGGCCCCCATGGCTTTAATCGAATGTGCGGCCGCGTCCCGCTCGCTTCACGGCAGTTCGAACAGGCCGGCGGCGCCCATTCCGCCACCGATGCACATGGCAATCACCACATAACGCGCACCGCGCCGCCGCCCTTCGAGCAAGGCATGGCCCACCATCCGCGCGCCGGACATACCGAATGGGTGACCGATGGCAATCGCCCCGCCGTTGACGTTCAGGCGCTCTGCCGGGATCTGCAGCGCATCGCGACAATGCAACACCTGGCAGGCAAAAGCCTCGTTGATCTCCCACAGGCCAATATCCCCCACCCCCAGGCCGAAACGCTTGAGCAGCTTGGGTATGGCGATCACCGGACCGATGCCCATTTCCTCGGGTGCGCATCCACCCACGGCAATGCCACGGTAGATGCCCAAAGGCGTCAATCCGCGACGCTTGGCCTCGGTACGACTCATCAACAGACTGGCCGCAGCACCGTCAGAGAACTGCGAGGCGTTGCCGGCGGTGACGAACGTCCCCTGCTCGATCCATTTACCGTCCTTCCACACCGGCTTCAGGTTTGCCAGGTCTTCAAGGCGCGTACTCGGTCGGTTGCATTCGTCACGCAGAACCTGCACGTGCTCATGACCATTGGGCTGGCCATCAGCGGCGAACAGCAGCTTGTCCACGCTCAGGCCCACGATTTCCTCATCAAAGAGCCCGTCCCGTTGAGCAGCAGCCGTGCGCAGCTGGCTTTGCAATGAATACTCATCCTGGGCGGCGCGACTGATGCCATAACGACGGGAGACGATCTCGGCGGTTTCAATCATTGGGATATAGGCGCTGGGCATCACCTGCAGCACCGCTTCGGATTGGGCGCGGAAGCTGTTTTTGTGTTTCGTCTGGGTCAGCGACAAGGACTCGACGCCGCCGCCAATGGCAATATTCATCTCGCCACTCATGATGCTCTTGGCAGCTACGCCGATACTCATCAGCCCCGAGGCGCACATGCGGTCCAGCGCCATCCCCGGCACACTGTCCGGCAAGCCACCGGTGTAGGCACAGAGCCGACCGATGTTATAGGCCTGGGTGCCCTGTTGAACCGCCGCACCCATGATCACATCCTCTACGTCCCCAGGCTCAATGCCGGCACGTTCGACCACCGCGCGTACCACATGCCCACCCAGCACTGGCGCCTCGGTATCGTTGAACGATCCACGAAACGATTTGGCCAGCGCTGTACGGGCGGTGGCGACGATGACGACTTCATTCAGGTCCATGGAAACTCACTCGCAAATTGGGTTGAAGGTATAGCGGCTGATGGTGTCGATTACGCAGCCCGGGCGCGCCTGGCCTTCGACTTCCACGGTGATGCGCACCACCAGTTGCACGGCATCGCCCACTGGCTCGGCGCGGATAATCTGGCCGCTGCCGCGCACCCGCGAGTCGACCTTGACCGGGGCCGGGAAGCGCACCCGATCGCTGCCGTAGTTGACGCCCATGGTCATGTTTGAAAGGGTCAACAACTGCGGCATGAAGAGGTTGGCCAGGGACTGGGTCAGGTAGCCGTGGGCAATGCAGGTGCCGAACGGCCCGTTGGCGGCGCGTATCGGATCGACATGAATCCACTGGTGGTCACCCGTGGCCTCGGCGAACAGATCGATGCGTTCCTGGTTGATGGTCAGCCAGGCGGTGTGGCCCAGGTCCAGGCCTTCGGCCGCAAGCAGAGCCTGGGCGCTACTGAAAAGGTGACTCATGAGCGTGCCCTCAAGCTTGTTGTGAACTGACTGACAGCACTTCACCGACCATGTAGGAGGCGTAGTCGCTGGCCAGGAACATCATCACGTTGGCCACCTCCCATACTTCGGCGGCACGACCGAACGCTTCGCGCCCTGCCAGGCTGGCGAGCAATTCTTCGCTGGAGGCTTTCTTGAGAAAATCGTGCAGGGCAATCGACGGCGATACCGCATTGATGCGCACGCCAAACTCAGCGGCTTCCAGGGCGCTGCAGCGGGTCAGGGCCATTACGCCGGCCTTGGCCGCAGCGTAATGCGCCTGTTCCTTTTGGGCCCGCCAACCGAGCACCGAGGCGTTATTGACGATGGCTCCTGCGCCGCGGCGCTGCATGTGCGGCAACATCGCCCGAGTCATGCGGAAGGTGCCCGTCAATGTCACGTCCAGCACCCGCAACCACTCTTCGTCGCTCATCTCTACCACACGCTTCTGGCCACCCAGCCCCGCGTTGTTGATCAGCACATCGACCCCGTCCAGAGCCTCTTCGGCCGCCGCCACCAGGGCCTGGACTTCGTCTTCTATCGTGACATTGCACAGCTGGCCGTAGATCGCCTGCAGGCCGGTCTCGCCCTTGAGGCGCGCTACCGCCTCTTCCAGGCGCCGCGGGTGAACGTCGGAAATCATCAGCGCCCGACAACCTTCCTCGGCACTGCGTCGGGCCGCTGAGTAACCGATACCGGCACCGGCCGCGGCGGTGATCAATACCGACTTGCCGGCCAGTAATTGATGACCGGGAACATAAGGGGGGCTTGTTTCACAGCGTCTACCTCCGAAGAAATCAATACGCTGCAGTTTTACGGAGCGGGCCAATCGGGCACATCGTCAAAATGGGGTATGAAGGTCGAGAACGTTGACGTGAACAAAGGGTCGGGGCTTCAGCTGCCCCAGACTTTCTGTGCCTTGGGCGCTTCAGCGAGAATCGAGTCCACGGCCGCACCAATCTCTTCGACCTGCCACAACGCGCCTTTATCGCGGGTGACGCCCGTGCGCCAGCCGTCTCCCAGGGAGATCCTCCCGCCCTGGCTTTCGAAGACCTGGCCGCTGACATGGGCCGACGCCGGGCTGCCAAGCCACACCACCAGCGGCGCGACATTTTCCGGCGCCCAGGCATCGAAGCTGTCGTCCTCAGGCTTTTTCACCACGTCGGGCATGGCACTCTCGGTCATCGAGGTACGTGCCGCCGGGGCCAACGCGTTGGCGGTGACACCGTAGCGCGCCAGCTCCGCCGCTTGCACCAGGGTCAGCGAAGCGATGCCGCCCTTGGCCGCCGAATAATTGGACTGTCCCACCGAGCCTTGCAGGCCGGCGCCGGAGCTGGTGTTGATGATACGGGCGTCGACCGGGGTGCCGGCCTTGGCAAGGTCGCGCCAGCGCCGACCGAGAATGTTGGCCAGGCAATAATGACCCTTGAGGTGGACGCGCATGACCATGTCCCAGTCTTCTTCACTGAGGCTGATGAACATGCGGTCGCGCAAGACGCCAGCGTTATTGATCAGCACATGTACTTCACCAAACGCGGCCAACGCCGCATCGACGATGCGCTGCGCAGTGGCCAGTGTGGTGATGTCGTCGCTGCTGGCAATGGCCTGGCCGCCGCTCGCGCGAATTTCACCTGCCACATCTTCTGCGGCATCGGCGCGAATATCGTTGACCACGACATTGGCCCCTTGCGCGGCGAACGCCAGGGCATAGGCGCGACCGAGCCCGCCTCCGGCCCCGGTGATGATCACGGTACGGTCTGCACAAATAGCCATGTTTTACTCCTCTGGATTTGGGTGGACACGCATCCGAAGCGGCGGCCCACGTAAAAGAATTACAGCCGTTCGATGATGGTCACGTTGGCCTGGCCACCGCCTTCCACACATGGTTTGCAAACCATAGCGCCCACCGCTGCATTCCAGTTCGTTGAGCAGCGTGGTCATCAGCCTTGCTCCGGTTGCGCCCAGCGGATGCCCCAAGGCAATTGCCCCGCCATTGACATTGGTGCGTGCCGGGTCGTAATCCAGCTCTTTGGCCCAGGCCATGACCACAGAAGCAAAGGCCTCGTTGATCTCTACCCGGTCGATGTCAGCCATGCTCAGCCCGCTTTTGGCCAAAGCCCGGCGTGTCGCCGCAATCGGTGCGGTGAGATGCCAGATTGGATCGTCACCCAGCACCGTCAGGTGATGAATCCGCGCCCGTGGCGTCAAGTCGTAGCGTTTGAGCGCCGCCTCCGACACCACCAAAAGCGCAGCTGAGGCGTCGCAGGTCTGGCTGGACACGGCGGCGGTGATCGATGGGTACTGAGGGTCCACCGGCTGCAGTTCAGCCATCTTTACCAGGCTGCTGTGCCGCGGGGTTTCATCCACCGCGAGGCCCTGGCAGGCGACGATTTCCCGAGCAAATCGCCCGTTGGCAATGGCCGCCAATGCGCGTTCGTGGCTTTGCAGGGCAAAGGCTTCCATTTGCTCGCGACTGATCTGCCAATGATCGGCAATCCGTTGCGCGGCGTAGAACTGGTTCACCGGTTGCTGACCAAAGCGAGCACGCCAGCCAACGCTGCCCGAGAATGGATCGGCAAAGCCCAGGGGCTGGCCGGCCAGCATCGCGGAGGAAATCGGGATTTGGGTCATGGTTTGCACGCCGCCCACGGCGACCACATCCTGGGTGCCGCTCATCACCGCCTGCGCGGCAAAATGCAGCGCCTGTTGCGATGAACCGCATTGACGATCCACAGTGGTGCCGGGAACCGTCATAGGCAAGCCTGCGGCCAGCCAGCTGGTGCGGGCTATATCGCCGGCCTGGGAGCCGATGGTGTCGACGCACCCGAATATCACGTCGTCGTAGTCTTGCGCGGGGATCACGTTACGCTCCACCAGTGCCTTGAGCACATGGGCGCCCAGGTCAATCGCATGGATCTCGCTCAACGAGCCCTTGCGCTTGCCGGTGGGGGTGCGCAGTGCATCTACAATGTAAGCCTGTGGCATGACTCATTCCTCGAAAGTGTGTCCAGGCCCCAGGCCAGTAGTGTCGGCGAACAAGTAGTCGCTGACGCGGTTTTTGTGAAAGCCGCGGTCGCCCCAGGATGCATCCAGGGCCCAGGCGCGCTTCATGAACATCTGCAAGTCGACTTCCCAGGTGTATCCCATTGCGCCGTGAACCTGGATGCCTTTGCGGGCAGCGATCCAGCTCGCCTCATTCGCCGCCAGGCGGGCCTGGGAGACCCATACGCCCGCATTGACGTCGCACCGGGCCAGGGCATGTGCGGCGCGGTACAGCACGGGTTTGGCCTGTTCGATGTAGCGGGCGACATCGGCCAGGTGATGCTTGACTGCCTGGAAGCTGCCGATCGGCTTGCCGAACTGTTTACGCTGGGCCACGTAGTCCACGGACAGGTCCAGCATGCGTTGCGCCAATCCCAGCAGTTGCCCGGCCACCGACAGCGCGCCACGGTCCAGCAGACGGTCCTGCAAAGCACGCCCCTGCTCGCCACTGGCCACACAGGTCGCCGGCGTTGGGATCCACTTCACCTCACCCAGGCGGCGCGAAGCGTCGATGCTCGGATGGTTTTCTACTTCAACCTGGGAGCGCGGCACCACGTGGATCTCATCGCCATGGGTGAGCAGCAGTACTTCTGCCAATTGCGCATCGCTGGCCAGCAAATTGACCGGATGACTGATCGCCATGCGCAAGCTCCCATCGGCGATCCGGGGCAGCAGTTCGGCGCGGGCCGGGTGACCTGCGGGCAGGCCGGCAAGTAAGCCACTGGCAACATAAGCGGTGTCGGCCAATGAATCGGGAATGGCGTAGTAACCCAGCTCCTGGGTCATCAGTGCCCAGGTCACATCATCCATGCCCAGGCCGCCCTCGGCCTCGGGCACTGACAAGGCAGTCAGGCCCTGGCCGGCGATCTTGTTGCGCAGGTCCCGCGAGCGGCCGGCATCGGTTTCCCAGATTTCCCGAAGCATTTCCGGGGCGGCTTCGGTCATCAGGAAACGACTGATGGCCTCGTGAAACGCCAACTGGTCATCGTTAAAAGTGAAGTCCATGGCGGTTCCTTATTTCGGCAAGCCGAGCATGCGCTCGGCAATGATGTTGCGCTGGATTTCGTTGGTACCGGCGTAGATCGGCCCCGACTGGGCGAACAGGAAACCCTCCAGCCAGCCGGCCGCATCGCCGTCCTGGGAGGCCTTGCCCACCAGCTCGCCGCGCCCACCGAGAATGCGCATGGCAGTCTCGTGCATCTTCAGATCCAGCTCTGACCAGATGATCTTGTTGATGCTCGACTCGGCGCCGATCTGCTCGCCTCGGCTCAGGCGGCCCACGGTGTGATAGGCCGACAGCGCGTAGGCTTCAGCGCCCATCCAGGTCTCCAGCACGGCATCGCGCAGGCTTGGGTCGCGGTCGGCGCTGGCGCGGTGTGTCTTGTACAGGGCCACGAGCTTGCGTGCCGTGGCCTGGAAGCGCGCGGGCGAGCGCAGTAACAGGCCGCGCTCGAAACCGGCGGTAGCCATTGCCACGTGCCAGCCCTGCCCCTCGGTACCGATACGGTTAGCCACCGGTACCCGCACGTCATCGAAAAACACCTCGGCGAAGGCGTCCTTGCCGTTGAGCGCCTTGATCGGGCGAATGCTCACTCCCGGTGCGTCCAGCGGCACCATGATGAACGAAAGCCCGTGGTGCCGGCTCGATCCTGGCTCGCTGCGGAACAGCCCGAACAGCCAGTCGGCGTAGATCGCCCGGGTTGACCAGGTTTTCTGCCCATTGATCACGTAGTGGTCGCCGTCGATCAGGGCCTTGCTGGTGATTGCCGCCATGTCGGACCCCGCATTGGGTTCCGACCAGCCTTGCGCCCACATGTCCAGGCTGGCGGCCATACGCGGCAGGAAACGCTGCTTCTGCTCCGGCGTGCCGAATTCCATCAGGGTCGGCCCCAGCAACAGCTGGCCGTTCTGATTGACACGCATGGGGGCTCCGGCGCCGTAATACTCTTCCTCGAAGATCAGCCACTCGATCAGGTCGCTACCGCGTCCGCCCAGATTGGCTGGCCACATCACCATCGACCAGCGGCTCTCGAACAGCTTGGCCTCCCACGCGCGGTGCTGTTCAAAACCTTCGCGAGTGTCGTAGCTGGCCAGCGGCTCGCGTGGCAGGTTGGCTGCCAGCCAGGCCCGCACTTCGGCGCGGAAAGCGATTTGCTTTGGGGTATAAGTCAGGTCCATGGCGTTATCTCAGAACTTGGCGTCGCGTTTTTCAACGAAGGCCCGGCGCGTTTCCGCGGAGTCCGGGCTGCTATAGGCCTGCATGGTGAAGCCCTGTTCCCAGCGGTATTTGTCTTCCAGGTTGCCGTCCTCGATACCGTTCAAGGCTTCCTTGGCGATGCGGATCATGCCCGGGCTTTTCTCGGCAATTTTTGCCGCAATGCCCAGGGCGGTTTCGCGTAATTGATCCTTGCTGACAATTCGCTCGATGAAGCCGTATTGCAGGGCTTCGGGGGCGCTGATGCTGTCGCCGGTGAAAAACAGGTAACGGACTTTTGCACCGGGAACAGGCGCTGCAGATGCGCACCGCCGCCCATGGCACCGCGGTCGACTTCCGGCAAGGCAAAGGTCGCGCATTCGGAGGCGACAACAATGTCCGCCGCACCAGTGATGCCAATGCCGCCGCCCAGGACAAAACCATGGACCGCGACAATCACCGGCACCGGGTTGCGATGCACGGCCTTGAAGGTGGCGTAGTTACCGGCATTGACCTCGACGATCCGCTCCGGGTACTTGTCCAGTTCCTTGATGTCGACTCCGGCGCAAAAGCCCCGACCCTCGGCGCGAATCACGATCACCCGCACTTCGGGATTGGCCCCAAGGGCTTCGATCTGCTGCGCAAGGGCCTGCCACTCCTGGCTGTCGAGGGCGTTGACCGGGGGCTTGGCGATCACCAGTTCAGCGATGCCCTGATTGAGTTGTGTGGTAAATGCCTGGGTCACAGGTGTTCTCCGATACTGGCGGGACGATTCGATGGGAGGTGCTGGCTGCGTGCCAGGAGCGTATCCAGGCAGTGCTGTGCCTCACCGGCGATGCCTTCGATCACCTCGCGGCAACTGAGCAATTCACCAATCGCAGCGGCGACCTGGCCACTGGGCAGGATGCCCTCGTCCGGTGCGCCATCGACCATGGAGCGCTGCAACAGCACCGGCTGGTTGGCAGCCATCACCACCTGCGACAGCTGCGATGGGTCTTCGCGTAGTGCACGGACGAACACTGAGGCCATGTGCGCCAGGCTCATGCCGGTTTGCTGCTTCCACTGCCACGCACTGCCCAGGGCGATGCGCAGGCGACCGAAGGGGCCCGCCTTTTCGAGGTGATTGATAAAGCGGTTTTCGATCATCCGGTGGCGCATGCCATCGACCGCAGTGGTCACACGCACCTGCTGCGGATCCTTGACCTTCAGGTAGCGCTCAAGTGTCGCGGCCGGAGTCGGCGATTCGCGGGTCATGAGAAACCGTGTGCCCATGGCGATTCCCGCTCCACCGGCAGCCAGTACCGAAGCCAGGCCACGACCAGTGGCGAACCCGCCGGCCGCGATGACCGGCACCCCGACGGCCGCCAATACCTGGGGCAGCAGGATCGAACTGGGTATAAATCGACAGTGCTTCGTTCC